>NZ_QJRK01000071.1:0-18844 GCF_003205245.1 Pseudomonas sp. MB-090624
GGCCTGGTGGAAAGCAAGCCGGCGCGGGCCTCACGCCTGCAACGTTTTGGCGACAAGGCGCGGGCGTTGCTGCAGCGGGCGCGCACCTCACTTCACAAATAAGATTCTGAAGCCTGCGTGGCTCCTGTAGGAGCGGCCTTGTGTCGCGAAAGGGCTGCGCAGCAGCCCCAGCTATTTGTGCGTTTGCAGTGGAATCCTGGGGCTGCTACGCAGCCCATCGCGACACAAGGCCGCTCCTGCACAGACCAGTGAAAGAGTGGCGCTCGATCAGTGCTTGCGGATCTTCTCGACAATAGCCGTGGTCGAGCTGTTCTCGACCAGCCCCAGCACCTTCACGGTGCCGCCGTAGGCCTTGACGATGTCGGCGCCGACCACCTGGTCGATGCCGTAGTCACCCCCCTTGACCAGCACATCCGGCTTGACCTGGCTCAGCAGATTCTCCGGGGTACCCTCGGAGAAGCTGATCACCCAGTCCACCGCACCCAGCCCGGCCAGCACGGCCATGCGCCGGTCGACGCTGTTGATCGGCCGGCCCGGCCCTTTCAGGCGGCTGACCGAAGCATCGTCGTTGACGGCCACGATCAGGCGATCGCCTTGGGCCCGCGCCTGCTCCAGGTAGGTTACGTGCCCAGCATGCAGGATATCGAAGCAACCGTTGGTGAAAACGATTTTCTCCTTGTGCGCCCGCGCGTCATCGATGGCCAGCAGCAGCTGTTCCAGGCCCAGCACACCGCGCTCGGAGCCTTCCTCACGCTGGATCGCACGGCGCAGTTCAGGGGCGCTGATGGCGGCGGTACCCAACTTGCCGACCACGATACCTGCCGCCAGGTTGGCCAGAGCCACTGCGTGGGGCAAGTCCTCACCGGCGGCAATCGCGGCGGCCAGGGTGGAGATGACGGTATCGCCAGCCCCGGTAACGTCGAACACTTCGCGCGCCCGCGCCGGCAAATGCAGCGCTGGCTGGCCAACGCGCAGCAGGGTCATGCCGTGCTCGCCACGGGTGACCAGCAAGGCGCCCAGGTCCAGGTCCTGAAGCAGCTGCAAACCCTTGGCGACCAGGTCGCCCTCATCGACGCATCGACCTACGATGGTCTCGAACTCGCTGAGGTTGGGGGTGATCAGGCTGGCGCCACGGTAGATGGAAAAATCCTTGCCCTTGGGGTCGGCCAGCACCGGAATGCCCTTGCCCCGGGCCGCCTGGATCAGGGCCTGGTGGTTTTTCAGCGCACCCTTGCCGTAGTCGGACAAGACCAGCACCTTGACCCCCTCGAGCAGGTTGTCGACCTCGCTGGCCAGCGACAGCGGGTCGGTGGCGAAGGGCTCTTCGAAATCGATACGCAGCAGTTGCTGGTGTCGGCTCATGACCCGGAGCTTGACGATGGTAGGCTGGTGGGCAATGCGCTGGAACACCGAGCGCACCCCGGCAGCCTGCAGGCTATTGGCCAGGCTGTCGGCGGCCTCGTCCTGGCCGGTGACGCCGATCAGCGACGCGGGTGCGCCCAGCGCGGCAATGTTCAAGGCAACGTTGGCCGCACCGCCGGGGCGATCCTCGATCTGATCGACCTTGACCACCGGCACTGGCGCCTCGGGCGAAATACGCGAAGTACCGCCATGCCAGTAGCGGTCGAGCATGACATCGCCGACCACCAATACCGGGGCTTGATCGAAACGCGGCATGGACAACTTCATGGGCAACCCATATGGAAATAATGAACAGGGGCAGGATATTAGCACAGGGTCGTCAATGGCTTTACGGCCAGATAGCCTATGGAAAATTCCCGTGACAATCGGGGCCATGACGGCCCCGATCAAGGAGGGTTCAGGTGATGTCGGCCTTGGCCGGCTCATCCAGGCCCATGGCATGCAGGCGGGCATAATGGCCATTTGCCGCAAGCAACTCGGCATGGGTACCGCGCTCCACCAACCGGCCCTGATCCATCACCAGGATCTGGTCGGCCTTCTCGATGGTGGACAGGCGATGGGCGATGACCAGCGTGGTCCGCCCCTGCATCACGTGGTCCAGCGCCGCCTGGATATGCCGCTCGGACTCGGTGTCCAGGGCAGAGGTGGCCTCGTCGAGAATCAGCAGTGGGGCGTTTTTCAGCAGTGCACGGGCAATTGCCAGGCGCTGGCGCTGACCGCCGGACAGCAGCACGCCGTTTTCACCGACTTCGGTATCGAAGCCCTTCGGCAGACGGTCGACGAACTCCTTGGCGTAGGCATCGGCCGCAGCGGCTTCGATGTCTGCGCGCGGGGCGCCGGCCAGGTCGCCGTAGGCGATGTTGTTGGCCACGGTGTCGTTGAACAGGGTGACATGCTGGGTCACTTGCGACACATGGCGGCGCAGGTTGCGCAGGCGGTAGTTCTCGATCTCCACGCCATCGAGCAGAATCTGCCCTTTGCTGTGGTGATAGAAGCGCGGGATCAGCGCAGCCAGCGTCGACTTGCCACTGCCCGAGCGGCCAACCAGGGCGATCATTTGCCCGGGCTCGGCAGTGAAGCTGATGTCGCTCAGCACCTCGCGGTCGGTACCGGGGTAGGTAAAGCTGAGGTTGCGCACTTCCAGGTGCCCTTCCACGCGCTCCTTCTCGACCGTGCCGGTGTCCAGCTCAGGGGCTTCGTCCAGTTGCTCGAAGATGCTTTCGGCACCTGCAAGGCCCTTCTGGATGGTCGAGCTGACTTCCGACAACTGGCGAATCGGCTTGGGCAACAGGCCGGCAGCGGTGATGTAGGCGACCAGGTCGCCGGCGGTGGACTCGCCCCGCAGGAACAGCACCAGGAACATCAACGCGGCCATGGCGGCGTAGATCACCAGCTGCAACACCGGCGTGTACAGCGAACCGGTCTTGGTCATGCGCAGCTGCTTGTCGGTGTTGCTCAGGCTGGCCTTGCCGAAACGCTGCTCCTCATAGGCCTCGCCACCGAAGCTGCGGACCACGCGATAGCCCTGGATGGTTTCCGAGGCAACGTGGGTGACGTCGCCCATGGCTACCTGGATCTTCTTGCTCTGCTTGCGGAATTTCTTGCTGGCGACGCTGACCATTACCGCGATGACCGGCAGGATGGCGACCATCACCAGGGTCAGGTGCCAGTTCATCCACAGCAGGTAGGCGAACAGGAACACCACGGTCAGGCCTTCGCGGATCACTACCTTGATGGCATCGGTGGCAGCGCCGGTGACCATGGTCACGTTGAAGGTGATGCGTGAAATCAGGTGCCCGGAGTTGTGGTTGTCGAAGTAGCGGTTAGGCAACACCAGCAGTTTGTTGAACAACTCCACCCGCAGGTCGTGCACCAGGCACAGGGAGACCTTGGCCAGGAAGTAGTTACCAAGGAACGAGCCCAGGCCTTGCCAGGCGGCGATCAGGATGATCAGCAGCGGCACGGCCTGAAGCAGTTGCAGGTCGCGCAGGTACGGCACGTTGGGGAACAACACCGCTTCGGGGTTGCTCAGCCCATCGACGAAATATTTGAGGATGTCGGCCAGCATCGGCTGGGTCGAGGCGAAGATCACGAAACCGATGATGCTCAGCAGGAAAATGCCGACGTAGGGTTTCACATAGCTCAGCAGCCGGAAGTAGATCTTCAGGCTGGATGTGTGCTCCGCCGGTCGCGGTGTTTCGGCCATTATCAAGCTCGCTGTTCAGGTTGAACCGGAAATTTTACCACAGGCGTCATTTTCGGCACGCCCCCATGGCAGCATCATCGCAAGGCCGAGCTACAGGGCTGTGTGGGCGAACCCGTTTCCTACCCGATGAATCGAAGACACCATGCATGGTGCTACCGCATTATTTTCGGCATTATTGCCGGTCATTTTGCTCGCCAGACGACAAGGCCCTATTCATGCAATGCTCGCGGCTCAACCAGGTCGACTTCGACCAGCTGACACACGGCGCCCAGGTGCTTGAGGCAGACAGCCATGGCGCCAAAGTCTACCTGCTCGCAGATGGTAATTTCCTCAAGGTTTTTCGTAGAAAACGTCTGATTTCATCTGCACTGCTGCGCCCGTACTCGCAGCGCTTCGTCGACAACGCTGCGCGCCTGGCACAACTGGGCATTCCCACCCTCGAGGTGATCAGCCAACACAAGCTCGACATGCCAGGCCGCACCGCGGTGCTGTATCGCCCTCTGCCGGGGCGCACCTTGCTGCAAATGTCTCGGGATGAAGGTTTCAGCTGGGATATCTACCTGCCGCGCCTGATCGAACTGATCCGCCAGTTGCACCGCAGCGGTGTGTATTTCCGCTCGCTGCACCTGGGCAACGTGGTGGTAACCCCTGACCAGCGCCTGGGCCTGATCGACGTAGCCGACATGCGCTTCCTGCGGCCGCCGCTGTCAGCGCGCATGATCCGGCGCAATGTGCAGCACATGGTGCGTTACATAGAGCGGGAGAACCTCGGCGAGCGCTTCCCCCTCGCTGCATTCGAGGGCGCCCTGCTCGCGCGTTGAGGTCAGCCGAGACATCGCTCGGCCAGCATCAATCGACGTTGTCGGGGGGGCTTGCTGCGGGCAATCGCGGGCATGACTGCGTTGTTACTGTACAAAAACGGTAATACCTGCGCCGATCAAGGCCCCGGCCACCAGCGTCAATGCCAGCTTCATCCGGTCACGCTGACGGCGCTTGGCCTTGCGTTCCACTTCAATGGGTACGGTCACGTGATTACCGAACCCAGTGTGCAATACCGCATCACCTTCTAGCGTGACCGCTGTCAGGTTGAGCTCGGCATAACGCCGGGACAGCGCCTTTTCTCCAGCATAGGCGGCAAATGGCGCACAGCGCTGGTAATCGCTCAACCGCCGCAGGCCGGGGTTCAACGAAAACGCCTGCCATTCGGCCTTGTCCGACAACAGGGGGTAGCACGGCACGCCGGCGATCACCTGCCGATCCCCGAGGTGAATGTACGGGCTGTGCACGGCCAGGTCGTGGGCATGGCTGCGCAGCCACACCTGCAGCAGGTTGGGGCTGGCAGCCAGAATGGCCTGCGAGTCCTCGACGAAGCCTTGGCGATAGAAGTGCCAATCGTCCTCGCAATGGAAGATGTAGGGCGTCTTGACGTGGCTGTAGGCCAGGTCGATAGACGCCAGCTGGCCTAGCTTGGGCCGGTTGACGAACACCTTGCAGTGCGGTTTCCAGTGCTCTGGCACAGCGTCATGCACGGCATCGTCACCTGAATCTTCGGTGATGAATACCTCGCGTATGGGCGCCGTGTTGTAGCGATCGAAACTCTCAAGGGTGTCTTTGAGCAGGTCGAACCGCCCACAACTGGTCACGACAAGCGTGACATCACTCTCATTTGAAAAGCGCACCGGACTCCCCCCGCGTTGCGACTGTCGGCTTTCAACGCCCGTTCCTGGGCGCCAAAGCTCTTATGTTAGAAGCCCAGCTTCAGGCGCAGCCGCTGCCATGCAGACAATGGCGGGCGGGGCCTGAGCGCTGGGCGCATGTGCTCGACGATGCTACGGCCTACAGCGCCGAAGCTGAAACGGGAAACCGCCAGATGGCGGCCGTTTTCGGCAATCTGCCGCGCCAGCTCAGGCTCGGCACGCAAGCGTCGCAGCTTGGCCTGAAGGGTCGGGATGGTGTCATACAACACCGCGTTGTGCATGTCCTGTAGACCCAACGCACGGTTTTCCTGCTCGCCCTGGTCATAGGCCAGCAGTACACAGCCGCAGGCCATGGCCTCGAAGTTCTTGATCATGTATTCGCCCATGCCGACATCGGCGCTGACGAAAAACCGGATTCGGTTGAGCGTGTTGCAATAGTCTTCGCCCGACTTGGTGCGGGTTACCAGCAGGTCCTCGACCTGCCCCAACTCGTCCAGCAGCGCCTTGCGGCCGCTGTAGGCCACGCTGTTGACACTGCCGACGAAGGCCAGTTCGATATCGCGCTCGCGCCCTTGGTCAGCCAGCAACTGCTCGTCATAACCCTTGGGCACGAATACCGCATCGAAGCCTTCCTGGCGCAGGCGCTCGCTGACCATGTAGCCAGAGCTGATCACACGCGCCCATGGCAGTTGCCGGTAGTGGGCGCTGAACTTGCCGGTGTACTTGCACGGGATGTAGTTCTGGTAGGCGTCGTGCTCGAGTATGACCAGGTTCGGCACGGTACGAATGAACGCGACCTGGCGGATTTCCTGCTTGAAGCGCAGAAAGAAAACAATGCGGTCATAGCGGTCGACCTGCACTTGGCGCTTGAAGTAGCGGCGCAGGTTGCGTTGGTCTTCGCTGGTCAACCAGCGCAGGTCGCATTCGCAGTTGGCCGCGACGCCGTCGTACAGGCGATCCAGGATCGCGCGCTGTTCCTTCTGTACCAGAAATAGGACTTTCATCATGTTCCTTGGGCGCTCTGCGCCAACGCGGTCAGTTTTACAGCTCACGCCGCCAGAACAGCTCATGCCGGCGCACCGCCTTGCGGAAGAACTCGTTCTCCCCATAAGGCGACGGGCGGCGACCGGCCAGCCACCGTTGCAGCAAGCGGCGCAGGCGACGCTTGAAGGGGGCTGGCGGGTGCAGGTCGTGCATCATGCCCAGCGCCATCGCCTTGTCACGCTGGCTGGCCAGGTCCAGTACCAGGCTGCAGGGGGCCCAGGCCTGATCCGCGCTCAACTGCGGCGGCAACGCCACGCCGTCACCGCTATCGCCCATTGGCCAGCGATCGTTGTCATGCAGATGGTTGGCGTAGCACAGCAGGGTCTGTGGCTTCCAGGCCAGCCCCTGCAAGGCTTCGAGCACGGCGGCCTGGGCGCAGACGTGATCGGGGTGCGGGTCCAGCTGGGGGTGCGGCAGCACCAGCACTTCGGGCCTGGCCAACTCGAGCACAGCCCGCAAGTCGGCCAACAGGTTGTGCCAGGTAGGGGCACCGTCCTGGTCGGCGGGCAGCGGGAACGGGTTGAACTGGCGGAACGGGCGGATATCGGCCATGTCGGCTTCACGAGACACCGCAGGCCGATCGGGCGCCGCCTGCATGGCAGGCAATTGCAGGCAGAAGTAACCCAACTGCACACAACGAGACTCCGCCACCCCGGCCCAGCGCGGCACGGCAATGCTGTCCCAGGCGCGCAGGCGACCTTTCAGGCGAGCGGCTTCGGCCTTGCCCAGGCCCATCTGCCGATAATGCTCGGCCTCGATTTCACCGGCGGTCAGCGTGACCACCCAGGCTTCCTGCGCTTGGCTGTACAGCCCGTAGGCGGCCAACTCGGCGTCATCGGCATGGGGTGCAATCACCATTACCCGCCGCCGTTGCAGTTCGACCGCCGGGGTTATCCACAAGCGCGGCTGGCCCAGCAGCCGGCAATGCCGGCCACGCAAACGCAGTGTGCCGGCCTGCAGGGGCGCGGCCAGGCCGGTGAGGTTGAGATAACGCAAGCCGGCGACACCGCGCTCGAAGGTTTGCTGGTCGGCCTGCTCGCCCGCCAGCAGTTCGACCCGCGGATCGAGAAAACGCCCCAGCAAACTGCTTTTTATGTGCAGTTCGAGCACCAGGGTTTCCCCGCCCTGCAGCACGCAGTCGGCCTTGAGCAGACCGGCCTGCAAGCGCGCGGCCACGGGCCGGGTGTGCTCCCCGAAGTCGTAGGCGTAATCTTCGCCCGGGGTGTAGAACAGATGGTCGGCAAACCACGCCTCATGCGCAGCCCACAGCAGCGGCAACAGCAAAAGCGGCAGCCACCACCAGGTGGCCAGGCCCAAGGCGACCAGCCCGGCCAGCCCTGCCAGCAGCGCCAGGCGTTTGTTGCGCCGGTGGCGCTTGAGCAACTGCTGCTTGCGACTCATGCCTGGTACACCGGGACGGGGTTGCACCAACGCTCCTTGTACTCGCGATCGGCACGACCGAACGAGAACCGCAGCGGCTTGTTGCGCGCTCGGGCGTCGTCCCAGGCCGCCTGGGTGTTGAGAAAGCTCAACACGCTACCTGGGCTGAAGGCCTTGGTTTCGGGGTCGACACCGCCGTTGATGTACTCCACGCTGACCCACTGCGGTGCCTCGACGCGGTACACCAGCTGGATCGCAATCGGCTTGCCGTCCAGCAGTAGTACCGAGCCGATCAGCAGCTCACGCAGCCGCTCCAGTACATCGGCCATGCGCTCTGCACCGGTGGCCGGGAAGCCCCAGCGGCGCTGGAACAGGTCGCAGTACATGCTGGCGATTTCCTGTGCACTGAACGCGCTGATCGGGCGCACCACCCCGCCCGCCTCTTCCAGCAGGCGCAGCTCGCGGCGCTGGTTGTAGCGGAACTTCTTCGACAGGTCTTCGTGCGCGCGGGCCATGGCCAGCTGTTCCTTCTGCACCTTGAGCCCGCTGAAGCGGCCCTGGTTCAGTTCGGACAGGTAGCGCACGCTGTGACGCAGCGGTGCGCCGGCATCGGGTGCGGCCGGCAGGATGATTTCGGCGTTGCCGAGGTCGAACAGGGCTTTCTTGCCGGCGCGTTTGAGCACGTCCTTGGACAGCGCCAGGTGGCGCCCCCAGGTCGCAATGGCGGCTTTCAGCTCGCCATTCTGGTGCCAGCCAAGGTAGCGCACGGGTATCTGCGCCAGGTCAGCCAGTTGCTCGACCACCAGCGGGTGAGTCGCAACACTGCCGCCAAAGCGGGCCCACGCCTGGGCATAGGCGTGGGCGTCGATCACTTGCCAGCCGCGTTCGCGCCAAGCCTGAATACGATTGAGCATCACCCCTGCCCCACCAGCGCACGCACCTGCGGCAGTTGCCAGAAAGCCTCGCGCACGGCCTGGTCGGAAAAGCGCTCACGCAGGCGTTGCAGCATGTGTTCGGCACAGGCCTGGCGCTGCTGCCCGTCGAGCACGGCCATATGTTCCAGGCCCTGGGCCAACTGCCCGGGGTCGCCCAGCGGGAACAGCACGCCAACGCCCTCGACCACCTCGCGGGCACCGCCACAGGCGGTGGCCAACACGGGCACCCCGGCTACCATGGCCTCGAGCAGGACCATACCGAACGGCTCATGGTCGGAGCTCAGGGCGAACACGTCGAAAGCCCGAAAGTAACGGCGCGCGTCCGGCACCTGGCCAAGGAAGTCGACCTGCCCGGCAATACCCAGTTCGCCAGCCAGGGCCTTGAGCTTGCCTTCCAGCCGCCCCTTGCCAAGGATCGCCAGCCGGGCGCCGGCTGGCAGCCCAGGCAGTGCCTGGGCAAAACCGCGCAACAGCGTGGCCTGGTCCTTGTCCGGGTGCAGCCGGCCGACATTGCCGACGATCCATGCCTGCGCATCCAGGCCCAGCGCCTGACGCGCCTCGGCGCGCGGCACCTGGGCCGCCTGCAGGGCCTCGATGTCGATACGGTTGTACAGCGTCTGGATGCGTTCGGCCGGCCACTGCGGCAAGCAACGACGCATGTCGTCGCGTACGGCATCCGACACCCCGAGCAGGCTCAGGCGTTTGCCGAACAGGTTGGCGAAAATGCGCCGCCCCTTGCGCTGGTAGTCACCAAAGGCATGGTGCACGCCGATCACCGGCAAGCCAGTAGCCAGCAACGCGACATAGATCGGCTTGAAGCGGTGGGCGATGCAGAACGCAAAATTGCGCTCGGCCGCAATCCGCCGCAGGGCGCGGATCGCGCCCAGCTTGAGACCACGCACGGCCTTGGAGCTGAAGCCCAGGAACAGCACCTCGTCCGAGGCGCAACCCGCCGCTACTTGCGGGTCGGCGGCACCCGTGAGGAACACCGTGGTCACCCGGTAGCCACGCCCCTGGAACAGGCTGGCGTACTGACGGGCACAGTCCAGAAACGGCCCGTCATAGCCATGGCAGAACTGCAGGATGCGCGGTTCAGAGCGGCTGGTCATAGGCGGCAGCGCCGTCCTTCACAACCAGGATGTCTTCCATGATCAGGTATTGCAGGTCCGAGCCGAAGAACATGTTCAGGGCGTCGGTCGGCGAGCAGATCATCGGCTCGCCACGGCGGTTCAGCGAGGTGTTCAGCGACACGCCGTTGCCGGTCAGGTCTTCGAGCGCCTTCATCATGTCGTAGTAGCGCGGGTTGTACTCGCGCTTGAGCACCTGGGCACGCGAGGTACCGTCCTCGTGAACCACCTCCGGCACACGGGTTTTCCACTCTTCAGCCACTTCGAAGGTGAAGGTCATGAACGGCGCCGGGTGATCGACCTTGATCATCTGCGGGGCGACAGTGTCGAGCATCGACGGGCAGAAAGGTCTCCAGCGCTCGCGGAACTTGATCTGCTCGTTGATACGGTTGGCGACGCCCGGCACGCTCGGGCAACCGATGATCGAACGCCCGCCCAAGGCGCGCGGGCCAAACTCCATGCGGCCCTGGAACCAGGCCACCGGGTTGCCATCGACCATGATCTTGGCGATACGCTGCGGCATGTCGTCGAGCTTGCGCCACGCCGGTGCATTCGGGTGCCGAGCGCAGGCAGCGATCACGTCCTCGTTGGAATAGGACGGGCCGAGGTAGACGTGCTCCATCTTCTCGACCGGTACGCCACGGGCGTGGGACACGTAGGCCGCAGCGCCAACCGCAGTACCGGCGTCGCCGGAAGCCGGCTGCACGAACAGCTCTTTGACATCCGGGCGGGCGATGATCTTCTGGTTGAGCTTGACGTTCAGCGCGCAGCCGCCGGCAAACGCCAGCTTGCCGGTTTCGCGCAGGGTGTCACCCAGGTAGTGGTCGATCATCTGCAGGGCGATCTTCTCGAACAACGCCTGCATGCTGGCCGCGTAATGGATGTACGGCTCGTCGGCGATATCGCCTTCGCGCTTGGGCCCCAGCCACTCGATCAGCTTGGGCGAGAAGTAGAAGCCCTTGCCCTTTTCTTTATGGCGGCGCAGACCGATGACGTTGGCGTATTCGGTGTTGATCACCAGTTCACCGTTCTCGAAGCTGGCCAGGCGCGAGAAGTCGTATTTGCTGGCATCGCCATACGGCGCCATGCCCATGACCTTGAACTCGCCATCAAGCATCTCGAAACCAAGGAACTCGGTAATGGCACCGTACAGCCCACCCAACGAGTCCGGGTCGAAGAATTCCTTGATCTTGTGGATCTTGCCGTTTTCGCCGTAGCCAAAGAAGGTGGTGGCGTACTCGCCTTTACCGTCGATGCCGAGGATGGCCGTTTTTTCCTTGAAGCCCGAGCAGTGATAGGCACTGGAAGCATGGGCCAGGTGGTGCTCGACCGGCTCGATCTTGATCTTTTTCGGGTCGAAGCCCAGTTGCTCCAGGCACCAGACGATCTTCTTGCGGTAGCGCTTGTAGCGGCGGTTGCCCATCAGGATTGCATCGAGGGCGCGATCCGGGGCGTACCAGTAGCGCTTGGCATAGTGCCAGCGCGCCTTGCCGAACAGGCTGATGGGCGCGAACGGGATGGCAACCACGTCGACGTCGGATGGCTTGATGCCTGCCTGCTCCAGGCAGAACTTCGCCGACTCGTAGGGCATGCGGTTCTTCGCATGCTTGTCACGCACGAAGCGCTCTTCTTCGGCGGCGGCAATCAGCTTGCCATCAATGTACAGGGCCGCGGAAGGGTCATGGCTAAGGGCGCCGGACAGGCCAAGAATCGTCAATGCCAAGGGATTAGCCTCTTCATTCGGTAGAGATGCGCCAGCGGCCGCTTGGGCGGGTGGCGACTAAAAGGCGGGATTATAACGCAAAGATCACGAACTGCGCGGTCGTTGTAGGAGCGGCCTTGTGTCGCGAAAGGGGCGCGAAGCGGCCCCAGTTTCTCAGCTTCGCGGCAGAAATTGCCGGGGCCGCTTTGCGGCCCTATCGCGACACAAGGCCGCTCCTACAAGGGATCGAGGTGCAGCCTACTCGGCGATCAGCCAGTCCATGCGGTAGCTACCGGCAGTCTGCGCCAGCTCCTTGGCCAGCCACGGCAGCAACTCCTTGAGCTCGTCTTCCAGCCCCCACGGCGGGTTGGCGATGGCCAGGCCAGAACCATTGAGCCCCTGAGGGCTGTCCTGATGGTGCACATACAGCTCCACCCGCAGCAGCTTGGGTGCGCCGGTGCTGGTCAGGTCCTGGTAATAGCGTGTCAACGAACGCTGGTCCTTGATCGGGTACCAGATGGCTGCAACCGTCTGGCGCATGCGCCCAATGGCCTCTTTCATGGCCGTGGTGCAGCGCTTGAGCTCATCGGCCTGCTCGAACGGCGGGTCGATCAGCATGATCGCGCGCTTTTCCTGCACGGGCAGCAAGGCCCGCGGCACGTGCCAGCCTTCACCCAGGTGCACGGTAACGCGCGGGTCTTTCTTCATGTTCTCCTTGAGCAGCGGCCCGTCTTCCGGGTGCTTCTCATTGAGCAGGGCACGGTCCTGCTGGCGCATCAAACGCCGGGCCAGCTCAGGCGAACCAGGGTAGTAGCGCAGCTCGCCGTCGGCGTTCAAACGCTTGATGACGCGCAGGTAGTCAGCGGCCATGGCCGGCAGGTCATCGCGGTTCCACAGGCGGGCCACACCTTGCTGATACTCGCCGGTGCGGCTTGCCTGGTCGCCCTGCAGGTCGTACAGGCCAAGCCCTGCGTGGGTATCGATGTAGGCGAACGGCTGCTCCTTGCGCGACATCAGGGCGATGAGGCGGGTCAGCACGATGTGTTTGAGGACGTCGGCGTGGTTGCCGGCGTGGAAGGCGTGACGATAGTTCATGGCAACTCCTGCGAAGGCGGCAAGTTTACCTTGCCTTGCAGGCGGCGTCAGGCCTGGCTGTCGGTCGGCGGCGGCTTCTTCGCGGGCTTGCCCGCCCCCACACGGATCGCACTGGTTTCAGGTTCCGTGCAAACCCTGTGGAAGCAGGCGCCGCCGGCTCAGCGGGTATTACTTGTCAGCGTGGTACGCCGCATCAGCCGTCTCGAAGCGCTGCACCATCGCCTGCGAAGGGCTGCCCAGCTTGCTCACCACGAAGATGGCAATGCTCGCCAGCAGGAAGCCCGGGATGATTTCGTACAGGCCCCAGACATCGATCTGCTTCCACAGGATCACGGTCAGTGCACCGACCACAATACCGGCCAGCGCGCCGTTACGGGTCATGCCTTTCCACAGGACCGAAATCAGCACCACCGGGCCGAAGGCTGCACCGAAGCCAGCCCAGGCATAGGCCACCAGGCCCAGCACACGGTTTTCCGGGTTGGCCGCCATGGCGATGGCGATCAGGGCCACCGCCAGCACCATCAGGCGGCCGACCCACACCAGTTCACGCTGCGACGCATGCTTGCGCAGGAAGGCTTTGTAGAAGTCTTCGGTCAGGGCACTGGAGCAGACCAGCAACTGGCAGCTCAGGGTGCTCATCACCGCCGCCAGAATGGCCGACAGCAATACGCCGGCAATCCAGGGGTTGAACAGAATCTTCGCCAGCTCGATGAACACGCGCTCGTGGTTTTCGGTAACCGGGCCAGCCAGATCAGGATTGGCCGAGAAATAGGCGATGCCGAAGAAGCCCACGGCGCAGGTACCGGCCAGGCACAGGATCATCCAGGCCATGGAGATGCGACGGGCGTTGGCAATCGACTTCACAGAGTCGGCCGCCATGAAGCGCGCCAGGATGTGTGGTTGGCCGAAATAGCCCAGGCCCCAACCCATCAACGAGATGATGCCGATGAAAGTTGCGCCTTTGAACATGTCGAAGTTGGCCGGGTTGACCGCCTCGATGGCCGCGAAGGTAGTGTCGAAGCCACCTGTGGAGATCAGCACGATCACCGGTGTGAGGATCAACGCGAAGATCATCAGCGACGCCTGCACCGTGTCGGTCCAGCTCACCGCCAGGAAGCCACCCACGAAGGTGTAGGCGATGGTAGCGGCAGCGCCAGCCCACAAGGCGGTTTCGTAGGGCATGCCGAAGGTGCTTTCGAACAGACGGGCACCGGCAACGATGCCGGAAGCGCAGTAGATGGTGAAGAACACCAGGATGACGATGGCGGAAATGATGCGCAGCAAGCCGCTATTGTCGTCGAAACGGCTGGAGAAATAGTCCGGCAGGGTCAACGCGTCACCGTTGTGCTCGGTTTGCACGCGCAGGCGACCGGCCACGAACAGCCAGTTCAGGTAGGCACCCACGGTCAGGCCGATGGCGATCCAGGCCTCGGACAGGCCGGCGAAGTAGATGGCGCCCGGCAGGCCCATCAGCAGCCAGCCACTCATGTCGGAAGCACCGGCAGACAGTGCGGTTACCACGCTGCCCAGGCTGCGCCCGCCCAGAATGTAGTCGGAAAGGTTGTTGGTGGAGCGATAGGCGGCGAAGCCGATCAGCACCATTGCCGCGATGTAGATCACGAAGGTGATCGTTAGTGGGTTGCCCATGTGTGTGCCCTGGCGTTTGTTTTTATCTCATGCACAACCGCAGCGTTTGCGGTTGCACCCAGGCGGCGAATGCTATGCAACAACGCAAAGTGGGTGCAACCATTTTTCATTTGCAAGTTGCACCTGCCCGTGCATTTTCCGACAAAGCCTATTTCTTGCCCCATTTTGGAGCGAGAAGGTCGTTTTCGTGATTGGACCGCGCCAAAAACGACCCTTCGCCCCACCCGAAAATCACTGTCGGACGAGTTGCACCTTTTCCTCGAAAAATTCGGGTTGCACCTGGTTGCACCCGAATTGTCCTACAGCTAATCTTGGCGCCAGCTTAGGCCACAGCCGTGGCAATAACGAGGATAAGAAATGGCGACGACCACCCTTGGGGTCAAACTCGATGACCCTACCCGTGAGCGACTCAAGGCAGCAGCGCAGTCGATAGACCGCACGCCGCATTGGTTGATCAAGCAGGCGATCTTCAACTACCTGGAGAAGCTCGAGGGTGGCGCGACCCTGAACGACCTCAACGGCCATGCCGGCAGCCTGGCCGATGACGCCGGCGAGGTCCAGCCTGACCATGGTCACCAGTGCTTCCTGGAATTCGCCGAGAGCATCCTGCCCCAGTCGGTACTGCGCTCGGCCATTACCGCCGCATACCGCCGCCCCGAGCAGGAAGTGGTACCGATGTTGCTGGAACAGGCGCGCCTCAGCGCACCGCTGGCCGAGGCGACCAACAAGCTGGCCGCCGGCATTGCCGAGAAACTGCGCAACCAGAAAAGCGCCGGCGGCCGGGCGGGCATCGTTCAGGGCCTGCTGCAGGAGTTCTCGCTGTCTTCGCAGGAAGGCGTGGCCCTGATGTGCCTGGCCGAAGCCCTGTTGCGCATCCCCGACAAGGGCACCCGTGACGCACTGATCCGCGACAAGATCAGCAACGGCAACTGGCAGCCGCACCTGGGCAACAGCCCGTCGCTGTTCGTCAACGCCGCCACCTGGGGCCTGCTGCTGACCGGCAAGCTGGTCAGCACGCACAACGAAGCCGGCCTCACCTCCTCGCTCACCCGCATCATCGGCAAGAGCGGCGAGCCGATGATCCGCAAGGGTGTCGACATGGCCATGCGCCTGATGGGCGAGCAGTTCGTCACGGGCGAAACCATTGCCGAAGCCCTGGCCAATGCCAGCCGTTTCGAGGCCAAGGGCTTCCGTTATTCCTACGACATGCTCGGCGAGGCCGCCCTCACCGAGCACGATGCGCAGAAATACCTGGCGTCCTACGAGCAGGCCATCCACTCGATCGGCAAGGCTTCGCATGGCCGCGGCATCTATGAAGGCCCAGGCATCTCGATCAAGCTGTCGGCGCTGCACCCGCGCTACAGCCGTGCCCAGTACGAGCGGGTGATGGAAGAGCTGTACCAGCGCCTGCTGTCGCTGACCTTGCTGGCCAAGCAATACGACATCGGCCTGAACATCGACGCCGAGGAAGCCGACCGCCTGGAGCTGTCGCTGGACCTGCTCGAGCGCCTGTGCTTCGAGCCGGCGCTGGCTGGCTGGAACGGCATCGGCTTCGTCATCCAGGCCTACCAGAAGCGCTGCCCGTACGTGATCGACTACGTTATCGACCTGGCCAAGCGCAGCCGCCACCGCCTGATGATCCGCCTGGTCAAAGGTGCCTACTGGGACAGCGAGATCAAGCGCGCCCAGGTCGAGGGGCTGGAGGGCTACCCGGTATACACGCGCAAGGTGTACACCGACGTGTCCTACGTGGCGTGCGCACGCAAGCTGCTGGCCGTACCCGAGGCCATATACCCGCAATTCGCCACCCACAACGCCCACACCCTGTCGGCCATCTACCATATTGCCGGGCAGAACTATTACCCGGGCCAGTACGAGTTCCAGTGCCTGCACGGCATGGGCGAGCCCCTGTACGAGCAGGTGGTCGGCAAGCTGGCCGATGGCAAGCTGAACCGCCCATGCCGCGTCTATGCTCCGGTGGGCACCCACGAAACGTTGCTGGCCTACCTGGTGCGTCGCCTGCTGGAAAACGGCGCCAACACCTCGTTCGTCAACCGCATTGCCGACCACTCGATCTCGATCCAGGAACTGGTCGCCGACCCGGTCGCCAGCATCGAACGCATGGGCACCCAGGAGGGCAGCATCGGCCTGCCGCACCCGCGCATCCCATTGCCGCGTGACCTGTATGGCAGCGAACGGGCCAACTCGGCCGGTATCGACATGGCCAACGAGCACCGCCTGGCTTCGCTGTCCTGCGCCATGCTGGCCACCGCTCACAACGACTGGAAAGCCGCCCCGCTGCTGGCCTGCGCCGCCAGTGAGGCGGCTGCGGTAGCGGTGCTGAACCCGGCAGACCACCGCGATGTGGTTGGCCATGTGCAGGAAGCCACGGTCGCCGACGTGGACAATGCCATCCAGTGCGCCATCAACGCGGCGCCGATCTGGCAGGCCACCCCGCCGGCAGAGCGCGCCGCGATTCTGGAGCGTACCGCCGACCTGATGGAGGCAGAAATCCAGCCGTTGATGGGGCTGCTGATTCGCGAAGCCGGCAAGACCTTTGCCAACGCCATCGCCGAAGTGCGCGAGGCGGTGGACTTCCTGCGCTACTACGCGGTGCAGGCCCGCAACGACTTCAGCAATGACGCGCACCGCCCGCTGGGGCCGGTGGTCTGCATCAGCCCATGGAACTTCCCGCTGGCGATTTTCACCGGTCAGGTGGCCGCAGCCCTGGCTGCCGGCAACCCGGTACTGGCCAAGCCTGCCGAACAGACCCCACTGATCGCCGCGCAGGCCGTGCGCCTGTTACTGGACGCCGGCATTCCGGAAGGTGTATTGCAGTTGCTGCCAGGGCGCGGTGAAACCGTGGGTGCCGGCCTGGTCGGTGACGAGCGGGTCAAAGGCGTGATGTTCACCGGCTCCACCGAAGTCGCGCGCCTGCTGCAGCGCAACGTCGCCGGCCGCCTGGACAACCAGGGGCGGCCGATCCCGCTGATCGCCGAAACCGGTGGCCAGAACGCCATGATCGTCGACTCTTCTGCGCTCACAGAGCAAGTGGTGATCGACGTGGTATCGTCGGCCTTCGACAGTGCCGGCCAGCGTTGCTCGGCCCTGCGTGTGCTGTGCCTGCAGGAAGACTCCGCCGACCGCGTGATCGAAATGCTCAAGGGGGCCATGGCTGAAAGCCGCCTGGGCTGCCCGGACCGCCTGGCAGTGGACATTGGCCCGGTGATCGACGCCGAAGCCAAGGCCGGTATCGAGAAGCACATCCAGGGCATGCGTGAAAAAGGCCGCTCGGTCTACCAGGTCGCGATCGCCGATGCCGCCGAGATCAAGCGCGGCACCTTCGTCATGCCGACCCTGATCGAGCTGGACAGCTTCGACGAGCTGAAGCGTGAAATCTTCGGCCCAGTGCTGCACGTGGTGCGCTACAACCGCCGCAACCTCGACCAGTTGATCGAGCAGATCAACAACTCCGGCTATGGCCTGACCCTCGGCGTGCACACCCGCATCGACGAGACCATTGCCAAGGTGGTGGAAACCGCCAACGCCGGCAACATGTACGTCAACCGCAACATCGTTGGCGCCGTGGTAGGCGTGCAGCCCTTCGGTGGTGAAGGCCTGTCTGGTACCGGCCCGAAAGCCGGCGGCCCGCTGTACCTGTATCGCCTGCTGTCGACCCGCCCGGCCGACGCGATTGGCCGCCACTTCCAGCAACAGGATGGCGAAGGCAAGCCGGACCGTACCCTGCATGAGAAACTGGTGAAGCCGCTGCACGGTTTGAAGGCCTGGGCCGAGAGCAATCAGCTGGCCGAACTGGCCGCGCTGTGCGACCAGTTCGCTGGCCAGTCGCAGAGCGGTATCGCCCGCCTGCTGCCAGGCCCGACCGGTGAGCGCAACAGCTACACCATCCTGCCGCGCGAGCATGTGCTGTGCCTGGCGGACAATGAAACCGACCTGCTGGCGCAGCTCGCTGCGGTGCTGGCTGTTGGCAGCTCGGCGGTGTGGGCTGACAACGAACCGGGCAAGGCCTTGCGCGCGCGCCTGCCGCGTGAGTTGCAGGCCAAGGTGAAGCTGGTGGCGGACTGGAACAAGGATGAAGTGGCCTTCGACGCCGTGATCCACCATGGCGACTCGGACCAGCTGCGTGGCGTTTGCCAGCAGGTGGCCAAGCGTGGCGGGGCGATCGTGGGTGTGCACGGGTTGTCCAGCGGGGATCATCAGATTGCGCTGGAGCGGCTGGTGATTGAGCGCGCGGTTAGTGTGAATACTGCGGCGGCCGGTGGTAACGCCAGCTTGATGACGATTGGCTGAGGCTGAGGGTTGTTGAGGGAAAGGGAGAGCTTTGGCTCTCCTTTTTTTATGGGTGCCCGCCTTGAGATTGGGGGTGGGCTGACAGGTGACCGACACAACATTTTCAGCGCCTGTGAGATCGAGCGCCGCCCGCGCGGCGCATCGCGAGCTGGCGCTCGCTCCTTGTATGTTGTGACTGGCCTGGCGGGAGAAGTTATTCTCGTCAGGCTGAAGAAGCACTTCCGGGGAGGCCGATCGCTCCTGAAGGCAGGGTTTGCCCCTGACCTTGTACGTAGAGA
>NZ_QJRK01000072.1:0-18738 GCF_003205245.1 Pseudomonas sp. MB-090624
ACTCGGGCTGGTCTCGATACTGGATACGATCAACCGGCTTAGCCGCATAACTTGAACCGCCGTGTACGGAACCGTACGCACGGTGGTGTGAGAGGACGGCGGGTGTGAACCCGCCTCCTACTCGATTCAAGGCCCATAGGGCCGGCTGCACAGCCCCTGTGGCAGCGGGCATGCCGGCGATGGGCCGCAAGCAGCCCTGAATATCAGAAGCTGACCGAAGCTGACAGCCGGGCAGTGCGCGGCGCCCCCTGGAACAGGTAGTTGTCACCCAGGTAGTCGCCCACATCGCGCCAGTAACGCTTGTCGAACAGGTTGTCCACCGTCAGCCGCAATACCGTGTCATACCCCCCGACCCGTGTGCGATAGCGGCTGCCTACATCGAATACCGTGTACCCACCAACCGCCACATTCCCCGCCTGGCTCGCATACTTGCTGGCGCTGTAGCGTGCGCCGCCCAGCAACGCCAGGCCTGCGACCGGCAGGGTGTATTCGGCGTGCACGGCTGCGCGCAAGCGTGGCATGTTTATCGCCTGGTGCCCTTCATAGTCGGCCGTACCGCTGTCCTGCACCCGCGCTCGAATGGCTGCTGCGCTGGCTTGCACCTGCAGCCTGTGGGTCAGCCAGCCGCTGGCACCCAGTTCCAGGCCGATGTTCTTCTGCTGGCCTTGCTGCACGTAAGTGAAGCTGCCGGCGCCGTCGGGGCGCGCATACTGGTAGGCCTGGCGAATCTGGAACAGCGCGGCGCTGAGGCTCAGCGCCTGCCAGTCGTGCTTGAGGCCCAGCTCCAGCTGGTGTGACGTTGTCGGCGCGAGGATTTCGGCGGCGTTGCTGGCGAACCAGGGCGCCGTCCCGCCAGCGGACAACCCCTTGGCGTAGCTGGCATATACGGTGGTCTCCGGCTGCGGCTTGTAGATGAGCGCAGCATTGGGCAGCAGTTGGTATTGGCGGGTATGGCGCCCGGCAACGCCGGTCTCGTCCCAGGTCTGTTCGTCCAGGCGTACCTCACGGGCACCCAGCACGGTTTGCCAATGCTCGTTGAAACGGATGCTGTCGCTGACGAACAGGCCGTACTGGCGGCTGTCCAGGCGGCGCTGGCTGGCGCCAAGCGGCTGGTCGGACGGCTCGAAAGCCGGGGCCCCGGTGTCGATGTTGCCGGTACCCAGCCACGCGTTGTAATACGGGCGCTGGTCCAGCGTACGCCGCTGGGCGCTGCTGCCCACGGTCAGTTCGTGGCCCACCCCCAGGCCATCGAAGCGCCCGGTGAGCAGGGCTTGGGCCTCGTCGGTGCGGCGGGTGTCGTCTGGGCTGCGGTAGTCGTAGATGTCGTAATCGCCCGTGCTTCCGAAGTACGCGCCTTCACTCGAGCCCCAGGCAAACGCACTGTAGTCATCGATCACCACCTTGCTGCGCGAAGCGCTGAGGGTGCCGGTCCAGCTGTCGTTGAAGCGGTACTCGAAGCGCCCGCCCAGGTTCAGCGAGTCGGTCTGCACCGGCTTTGCCCAGTGCTGGTAGGCCAGCCGGTCATCCGGGTCGATGCCGTGCGGCACTGCGCTGCCGCCGAGCAACTGGTAACCGGGCACCGAGCGCTGTTCGCGGTGCTGGTATTCAGCGTCCAGCTGCAGGGTGGCGTCGGGGCTGATCTGCCAGTCGAAGGCCAGCGAGGCGAAGTTGCGCTGGCCATCAGCATGGTCGACGTACGAGCGCAGGTCTTCATGGGCCAGGTTGGCGCGCAGGCCGAACTGCTGTTCGCTGCCAAACCAACCGCCAAGATCGGTGGCCAGGTAGCGCTCGCCCTGTTCGTTGGTCGACAGCGTAAGGCTGCGCACCGCTTCAGCGCGCTTGGTCACGTAGTTGATCAAGCCGCCGGGGGCCGCTACGCCGCTCTGCAGCCCGGACAACCCCTTGAGCAGTTCCACCTGCTGCTTGTTCTCCAGGGCCACGCTCTGTTCGCCGGCGATGGTCTGGCCGTTGATGCGGTAGCTGCTGGCCGCGTTCAGCGCAAAGCCCCGCACATTGAAGTTTTCGTAGTAACCGATGGGGGCATAGCTTTCGCCAACCGACGCGTCGCTTTGCAGCACTTGGCTGAGCATGCGCACTTGGCGGTCTTCCAGCAGTGGCTGGCTGAACACACTGATCGAAGCTGGGGTGTCGAGCAGAGAGGCGGGCTGGAAGCCACCCACTGCAGCCTCGCTGGCCTGGTAGCCGTCGTTGGCGTAGGTATCGACGACCTGCACCGGGGCCAGCAGCACGCTGCCCTGGGCGAGCACGGCAGGGCACTGCAAGGCCAGGCCCAGGCCGAGCAGGCTCAGGGGCAGGCGGGGAGGACGCGGGGGCATGCGGGGGGCTCCTGAAGGCGCGACAGGCCGGCAAAAAGGCGGCATCTTACCAGCCGCCTTGACCCCAAGACGATCCACGCGTTGCGCCACGCTGTCAGGCAGGTGCGCCTGGCCGTTGTGCTGGCGCCAGTTGCCGTCGATTGTCGACCAGGTATCGCTGCCTGTAACAGGCGCCTAGGCCGCCCCGGCGGAGGTGCGAGCTTCGGTTTTACGCGCGGCAAGCAGCCATGCCAGCAATGCCAGGGCGCCGATGACCAACCCTGCCGCGACGATGCCCAGCCAGCCTTGGCGCTGGTACAGCTGCGTGCCTAACAAAGAGCCTAGCGCCCCGCCAATGAAGTAGCAGGTGATATACCCGGCGTTTAGCCGGGTACGCGCTTCGGGCCGCAGGGCGATCACGGCGTTCTGGTTGCTCACGTGGACCAGTTGCACCGCCAGGTCGAGCATCAGCACGCCTAGGAGCAAGGCCAGCAGTGACTGTTGGGCAAACCCCAGCGGCACCCACGACAGCAGCAGTACCACCAGGCCCACGGTGGTGCCCAATTGGCCCTTGCCCCGGTCGGCCAGGCGCCCGGCCCAGTTGGCCGACAGTGCACCGGCTGCACCCGCCAGGCCGAACAGGCCGATCACCGCATCTGAATAATGGTAAGGAGGGTTTGCCAGCAGAAATGCCAACGGTGTCCAGAACAGGGCGAACAAACTGAATGCCAGCAGGCCCAGCAGCGAGCGCAGGCGCAGTACCGGCTCTTCCAGGAACAGGCGGAACACCGAGCCGATCAGCGCCGGGTACTTCAGCCCGGCATGGCTGTGGTGTTGCGGCAGGCTGCGGTACAGCGCCACGGCGGTGATCGCCATCAGCACGGCGGCCAGCACATAGATGCTGCGCCAGCCGCCCAGTTCGGCCATGAAGCCGGCCGCGGTGCGCGCCAGCAGAATGCCCAGCAGCAGCCCGCTCATCAGTGTGCCGACCGCACGGCCGCGCTGCTGCGGCTCGCTCAGCGAGGCAGCCATGGGCACCAATATTTGTGCCACTACCGAGAACAGGCCGGTCAACGCCGTACCGAGGATCAGCCATGGCAGGCCAGGGGCACAGGCGCTGATGACTAGGCCGAGGGTGGCGATGACGGTCATCACGGTAATCAGCCGACGCTGCTCGAATAGGTCGCCTAGCGGTGCCAGCAGCAACAGGCCGGCGCCATAGCTGAGCTGCGCGGCAATCACGATGCTGCCGGCGCTGGCGGTGCTCAGGCCGAATTGCTGGGCAATGCTGTGCAACAGCGGCTGGGCATAGTAGTTGCTGGCCACGGCCAGGCCGGTGGCGGTGGCCATCAGCAGGATCAGGGTGCGGCTGAGAGTAGGGGCGGGCATGTGTTCTCGTAGCGGGCAGGAGCAAGAGGGGGATTATCGGCAAGCACAGGGCACGGCGCCAATGCATTTGCCGGGGCAGGGGCGGGTGGCGCTCGATCTACAGGGTGCCACCACACCAACGGCGCAATCAGGCGGCAAAGCCACCGTCCACCGTCAAGCTCGCCCCCGTGATATAGCCCGCCTCTGGCCCGGCCAGGTAGGCCACGAAGCTGGCAATCTCATCCGCTTCGCCATATCGCCCAATTGCCATCAGTGGGATCAGGCTTTCGGCGAATTCGCCGCTGGCCGGGTTCATGTCGGTGTCCACCGGCCCTGGTTGCACGTTGTTCACGGTAATGCCCTGCGGCCCCAGGTCGCGCGCCATGCCGCGGGTCAGGCCGACCAGCGCCGACTTGCTCATGGCATAAGGCGCGCCGCCGGCAAATGGCATGCGCTCGGCATTGGTGCTGCCAATGTTGATGATGCGCCCGCCCTGGCCCATGTACCGCGCCGCTGCCTGGCTGGCGACAAAGACACTGCGTACGTTCACCGCCAAGGTGCGGTCGAAATCGGCGAGGTCGAATTCGGTCAGCGGCGCGACCGTCAGTACCCCGGCATTGTTGACCAGGATATCCAGCCGGCCGAAGGCCTTCACGGTGTCATCCACGGCCAGCTGCACGGCGGCGGCATCGGCGCTGTCGGCGCGCAGGGCCAGGGCCTTGCCGCCGTTGTCGCCGATTTCCCGTGCCAGGTCTTCTGCCGGCCCGGCAGAGCTGACATAGGTGAAGGCCACTTGCGCACCCTCGCGGGCCAGGCGCCGCACGATAGCCGCGCCAATACCCCGGGAACCGCCCTGTACCAGGGCCACCTTGCCTTGGAGTGTAAGTTGCTTGGACATGCTGATCTCCTGCTGTAAGCCAGGCTGGAATGCCTTGGATAGGCGCAGTATCGGCGCTCGATTACCTGCTGATAAGATGGCAATCACTATAAGCAGAGTAAACCTTTGGTTGCCAATCATGGCCATGGAATCGTTCAACGCGTTGGAATGCTTCATCCGCAGTGCCGAGGTGGGCAGCTTTGCCGAAGCGGCCAGGCGCTTGCGCATTACGCCCGCTGCCGTGGGCAAACACGTTGCGCAGTTGGAGGCGCGCCTGGGGGTGCGGTTGTTCCAGCGTAGTACCCGCAAGCTGACCTTGACCGAAGCAGGGCAGCGTTTTCTTGGCGAGGTGAGCGACAGCTTTCACACCATCCAGTATGCGGTGGCCAACCTGGCCAGTGCCGAAGGGCAACCGGCCGGGCTGCTGCGGGTCAGCATGGGCACGGTGTTCGGGCGTTTGTACGTGCTGCCCTTGCTGGGCGAATTTCTGCGCCGCTACCCCGCCATTACCCGGACTGGCATTTCGATAACCGCCAGGTCGACCTGATCGGCCAGGGCTTCGACGCGGCCATTGGTGGTGGTTTTGAACTGCCGCCGGGGGTGGTGGCGCGCAAGTTGACCCCGGCGCACCGGGTGCTGGTGGCCGCGCCGTCGTACCTGCAGCGGCATGCGCAGATCGATGAGCCGCACGTGTTGAAGCGCCATGACGGCATTCTGATCCGCTCGCCGCAGACCGGGCGGGTACGCTCGTGGCCGTTGACCAGCCGCTGGCAGGTACAGCAGCCATTGCTGTTGCGCCAGGCCATGACCATGAGCGATTCGGACGCTGCCTGCGCGGTGGCCGAGCAGGGGCTGGGGATTGCGCTGGTGAGTTTGCCGTTCGCGGTGCCCTACCTGCAGGCCGGTCGGTTGCAGCGGGTGTTGCCGGATTGGTATGTGGACGATGGGCATATCAGCCTGTATTTCGCCGAGCACAAGCTGTTGCCGGGCAAGACCCGTGCGTTCGTCGATTTCATCGTCGAGCAGTTCGCCGAGCAGGGCCTGGCGGGGCGTTTCGATGCCCTGCACCGTTTGTAGGCGTGCGCGGCCTGTTCAGGCAACATCCACGACGAACAGTACCTGCGCCCCCAGGCTCACCTCATCATCCACCCGCTTACCCAGCAACACTTGCCCCAGCGGCGAGCGCGGAGTGATCACTGTCACCAGCCCGTCTGCTGCGGCAATCTTCAGGCCGGCAGCTTCAGGCCCCAGAAACACCCGGCGTTGTTCGCCAGTTTCATCCTCCAGGGTCACCAGGTTGCTCACCTGCACCCCGCGCGCCGGGTCGTAATCGCGCAGCAGCAGTTGCTGGTAAATCAGCAGCGCCTGGCGGATTTGCGCACTGCGTCGGGCTTGCCCGGTGGCCAGGTACGAGGCCTCCAGGCCCAGGGTGTCGTACTTATTCTCGGCGATGTTCTCTTCCGCCGTGGCGGCTTCATAGGCGGTTTGGGCCGCACGGGTCAGCACGTCCAGGTCATGTTCCAGGGTGGCGACGATCTGTGCCAGCAGGTGGGGCTTGCGCGTGGTCAATAACAGAACTCCAGCACGTTGGCCTGGCTTTTGTCGGTAGGTGCAGTGCGATTCTGTTGCAGCCAGAACTGGCACTTGGGGCTGTTCAGGTTGCGCGGGTTACCCTGCGCAGCCTCAGCGGCCTGTTGTTGTTCCTGTTGCTGCAGCATGTGCTTGTAGCGCTCGAACATTTCAGCTTGCGCGTCGGCCGGTTGCACCGGTGCCGGTGCCGGTGCCACGGCCGGGGCCGCGGCTTGTTGCTCGGGCGGGAGCGGCCACAGTTGCTGCGCCAGCCACAGGCTAAGGGCAATCGCCATTGCGCCAAGCCATAGGCCCAAAGCCACGCACAGTATCAACTGCAACGGCTTCAGGGTGATGGTCAGTTCACGGCGGCGGGGCATGGCGGCCTCCTTGGCAAAATGGGCGGGGTGCATTGTCGCATGCTGTCGGGCAGAATCCGCGTTTTTACGCAAGTTAAAGGGAACGGCGCATGAAAGCCACCTGGGACATCTTCTGCAGCGTGGTCGACAACTACGGCGATATTGGCGTGACCTGGCGCCTGGCCCGGCAGTTGGTGGCCGAGCATGGCCTGGCGGTGCGCCTGTGGGTGGATGATCTCAACGCCTTCACGCCCATGTGCCCCGGCGCCGACGCCAACGCGGCGCAGCAGTGGCAGCAGGGCGTGGACGTACGCCAGTGGCCGGCGGCCTGGTTGCCGGTAGCGCCTGCCGATGTGGTGATCGGTGCCTTCGCCTGCCAGTTGCCAGCGGCTTATGTCGAGGCCATGCGGATCTGCCCCCGGCCACCCCTGTGGTTGAACCTTGAATACCTCAGTGCCGAGGATTGGGTAGCGGGTTGCCATGGTCTGCCGTCGCCGCAGGCAAATGGCTTGCGCAAAGTGTTCTTCTTCCCCGGCTTCACCGAAAACACCGGTGGCCTGCTGCGCGAGGCTGAGCTGCTGGCCCGGCGCGACGCGTTGCAACAGTCGGCTGTTGCCCGGCAGGCGTTCCTGCAGGGGTTGGCTGTAAGCCCAGCGCCCGGGGCGCTGCTGATCAGCCTGTTCGCCTATGAAAACCCGCAACTGGGCAACTGGCTCGAGGCCTTGGCTACCGGTGACCAAGCCTGCCACCTGCTGGTGCCGCAAGGCCGCGTGGTCGCCGGCCTCAGCCACTGGCTTGGCGAAGCGCCGCTGCAGGCCGGGCAGGTGCGCACGCGTGGTGCGCTGACCGTGCAGGTGTTGCCGTTCGTCAGCCAGGATGATTTCGACCGGCTGCTGTGGTGCTGCGACTTCAATGCGGTGCGGGGCGAGGATTCGTTCGTGCGGGCGCAGTGGGCCGGGCAGCCCATGTTGTGGCACATCTACGTGCAGGACGAGAATGCACACTGGGAAAAGCTCGAAGCGTTTCTGGCGCTTTATCGACGCGGCTTGTCAACCGATGCCGGCGCCGCGTTGCTGGGCCTGTGGCGGGCCTGGAACATGGACCAGGACATGGGCCAGGCCTGGCAGGCAGCCCGCCGGCATTGGCCGGAACTGCAGCAGCACGCCCGGTGCTGGGCGGCGCAACAGGCCGCTCAGCCGGACCTTGCCACGGCGCTAGTACACTTTTATGGAAATTCGCTATGATATGCGGCCTCGATTTTTATAAATCCATCCAGATTCGGATACTTCGTAATGAAAACTGGTAAAGAACTGAAACCCGGTACCGTGCTGCGCATCGACAACGACCCGTGGCTGGTTCAAAAAGCTGAGTTCACCAAGTCGGGCCGTAACAGCGCGATCATGAAGACCAAGCTTAAGAACCTGCTGACCGGCTACAAGACCGAAACCGTATACGGTGCAGACGACAAGCTGGACGACGTGATCCTGGACCGCAAAGAAGCGACCCTGTCGTTCATCAGCGGTGATTCGTACACCTTCATGGACACCAGCGACTACACCATGTACGAGCTGAACGAAGAAGACATCGAAGCTGTTCTGCCTTACATCGAAGAAGGCATGGAAGACGTCTGCGAAGCCGTGTTCTTCGAAGGCCGCCTGGTATCGGTTGAACTGCCGACCACCATCAGCCGTCAGGTTGTCTACACCGAGAACGCTGCGCGCGGCGACACCTCGGGCAAGGTCATGAAACCTGCCAAGCTGAAGAACGGTACCGAGATCCAGGTTGCCGACTTCATCCAGATCGACGAGTGGATCGACATCGACACCCGCGACAACAGCTTCAAGGGCCGTTCCAAGAAGTAATGCTTCTTGCGTAAGGCAAAAACCCGGCTTCGGCCGGGTTTTTTATGTCTGCCAATTGTGCATCACTGCACCTGCAGGGCAGGTTTAGACTGCTACGTGCAGTCGTACATCCACATTACCGCGGGTGGCGTTGGAGTACGGGCACACCTTGTGCGCCTTTTCCACCAGCGCTTCGGCGTCGGCCTGGGCCAGGCCAGACAGGCTGATGTGCAGATCGATGTCCAGGCCGAAACCGCCCGGAATCTGGCCAATCCCCACCTTGGCGGTGATCGAAGCATCGGCCGGCAAGGCTTTTTTCTCTTGCCCTGCCACGAACTTCAAGGCGCCGATGAAGCACGCCGAGTAGCCGGCGGCAAACATCTGCTCAGGGTTGGTGCCGTCACCGCCAGCCCCACCCAGCTCTTTCGGGGTGCTCAGCTTGACGTCCAGCTTGCCGTCGCTGGAACGGGATTTACCATCGCGCCCACCGGTGGAGGTAGCTTCTGCGATGTACAGCGGAGTGACCTTTTGCATCTTGAGCCTCGCTAATGCGCTGTGCGCTCCCGTTGGCGGGAGGACGCGGGTTGGTGTGGAATTTAAATTAGCGCGCAATTAGTTAGCGCGCAAGATAAATATTCACCGTTCAGCCGAACGGCCATTGCCCAGCATAGTCGCTAAAGGTTCTTCTGCAGGTTCTCGCGCAGGTCCAGCAACTCGGCCTGCAACTGCTGCAACTGCTCAAGGCTGCGACCGCTGGCCTTGAGGATGCACTGCGGCACTTCCTTTGCCCGCTGCTGCAGGGCGCGGCCTTTGTCGGTGAGTTGCACCAGCACCACCCGTTCGTCCTCGCGGCTGCGGTTGCGCTGTAACAGGCCTTCGCTTTCCAGGCGCTTGAGCAGCGGGGTCAGCGAGCCCGGGTCGGTCAGCAGGTGCTGGCTGATTTCACCCACGGTCAGGCCGTCATGCTCCCACAGCACGAGCATCGCCAGGTATTGCGGGTAGGTCAGGCCCAGGGCCTGCAGCAGCGGTTTGTAGACCTTGGTCATCAGCAACGAGGTGGAATGCAGGGCGAAACAGACCTGGTTGTCCAGCAGCAGCTCGTCACAGGAAGCTTGGGTGTCGGCGTTCATGCACGTCCTTGAAGGTAATCAATGGGAAATCCTGGCACGTTGAGCGTCACTGCACGCATCACTCGCGCAGTCCGCTGCGCAGGGCCAGGTCCCAGGGTGGAATCGGACTGAAGCGGCTCTTGAGAAATTCGAGCAGCAAACGGCTGCGAGAGTTCGTTTCATGTTCCAGGCGTAGCGCGTAAATGCCGCTGCTTTCAGCCTGGGGCAGGCCTGCGTCACAAAACAGTGGCACCAGTTCGCCGCGCAGCAGGTACTCGCTGATCAGCCAGGTGGGCAAATGGGCGATGCCCAGGCCCGCCAGCGCACCGAACAACAGGGTTTCGGCGTTGTTGGCGGCCATGCGCATGCGGGCCGGGCGGTACAGGCGGGTTTGCCCGGCGACCTCGAAACGCCACGCGTACGGGGGTGCCAGGCCGTCCCAGTCCAGGCCGTCATGGCCGGGCAGTTCGCTGGGGCAGCTGGGCATGCCGCGGCTGGCCAGGTAGGTGGGGCTGGCGCAGGCAATGCGCACCATGTAGGCCAGTGGCGTGGCGACCAGGCGGGTATCGGCCAACGGGCCGGCACGCAACACCAGGTCCACTTCGCCCAGGTGGCTGCCCTGCAGGTCGACAAAGCTGTCGATCAGGCGCAGCTGCACGTCCAGGCCCGCGTAGGCCAGCAGGAAGTCGGCAATGGCCGGGGCCAGGTGGCGGCGGCCGAACGCGGCGGGGGCGTCGATGCGGATCAGCCCTTCCGGTGCATTGCTCAGCGACACTGCCTCGGCACGGGCCAGGCGCAGTTCCTCGATGATGCGCTTGGCCCGCTCGGCAAAGGCGTGGCCCGCCGGGGTGGCGCGCACGGCATGGGTGCTGCGGGTAAACAGGCGGCTGCCCACGGCGGCTTCGAGGGCGTCAATGCGCCGCGCCACCGCAGACGGGGTCAGCGGGTAGCGGCGGGCGGCGGCAGAAAAACTGCCGCTTTGCAGCACGTCCAGGAACAGGCTTAGCTGCTCGGTGAGAGTATCGGGGCTCATGGTTGCCTTGCTTTTGCACAATACGCACAGCCATTGTGCGCTGCTGTGCGTTTCCCCGCCAGCGCACACTGGTTAGCATGCCGCTATCAACTTTGCTGGCGAACGAGGCCCTGATGATCGAGTGGTTGCTGTATATCGTGCTGGGCGCTGCCCTGGGCACCATGGGGGGCCTGTTCGGCATAGGCGGTGGGCTGATCGCGATCCCGGCGCTGGGCGTGCTGTTCGGCCTGGACCAGCAACTGGCGCAAGGCACTGCGCTGGTCATGGTGGTGCCGAATGTGTTGCTGGCGTTGTGGCGTTATCACCAGCGCAACCGCATCGAGTTGCGCCACGCCGTGCCGCTGTCGTTGTGCAGTTTCGTGTTTGCCTGGCTGGGTTCGATCTGGGCCGTGGGGCTGGATGCGCATTCCATGCGCTTGGGCTTTGTCGGCTTTTTGGTGGCGCTGGCGGTGTGGAACGTGGCGCGGATGTTCATGAAAGTGGCGCCAGCCAGTGCCGAACTGCGTTATGCCTGGCCTTGGCTGGGGGTGCTGGGCAGCTTTGCCGGTACCATGGGCGGGCTGTTCGGGGTAGGTGGCGCCGTGGTAGCCACACCGATCCTGACCAGTGTGTTCGGCACTACCCAGGTGGTGGCCCAAGGGCTGTCGCTGGCATTGGCGGCGCCGAGCACCCTGGTGACCCTGGTGACCTATGGCGTGCATCACAGTGTTGACTGGGGGGTAGGGTTGCCGTTGGCGGTGGGCGGCCTGCTCAGTATCAGCTGGGGGGTGAAGCTGGCCCATGCGCTGCCAGAGAAGGTGCTACGGGCGATGTTCTGCGTGTTCCTGGTGGTGTGTGCGGTGATGCTCGGGTTCGAGCTTTGAGCGTTTGACCGCGCCGGTGGGGCGAGCGCCGCGCAGGCGGCGCTTCGCGGCACCAGGCCGAGGGGGTATGGCGCCGAGGGTCAGCGCCGTACTTGCTTCAGTGTTTCGGCAATCAGGAACGCCAGCTCCAGCGACTGGTCGGCATTCATCCGTGGGTCGCAGTGGGTGTGGTAGCGGTCTGACAGGGCATCTTCGGTGATCGGCCGTGCGCCACCGATGCACTCGGTCACGTTCTGCCCGGTCATCTCGATATGAATGCCGCCGGCATGACTGCCTTCGGCCTGGTGCACCTGGAAGAACTGCTTCACCTCGTCGAGGATCTGCGCAAAATCCCGGGTCTTGTAGCCACTGCTGGCCTTGATGGTATTGCCGTGCATGGGGTCGGAGCTCCACAGCACCTTGCGCCCCTCGCGCTCTACGCAGCGGATCAGCCCTGGCAGGTGGTCGCCGACCTTGCCCGCGCCCATGCGTACGATCAGGTTCAGGCGCCCTGGGTCGTTGGCCGGGTTGAGGGTGTCGATCAGGCGGAGCAGTTCCTCGGGGTTCATGCTGGGGCCGACCTTGACCCCGATCGGGTTGTGCACCCCACGCAGGAACTCGACATGGGCGCCGTCCAGCTGGCGAGTGCGGTCGCCGATCCACAGCATGTGCGCCGAGCAGTCGTAGTAGTCGCCGGTCAGGCTGTCCTGGCGCACGAAGGCCTCTTCATAGTTCAGCAGCAGCGCTTCGTGGGCGGTGAAGAAGCTGGTTTCACGCAACTGCGGCGCGCTGTCCAGGCCACAGGCACGCATGAACGCCAGGGTTTCGTCGATGCGGTTGGCCAACTGGTGGTACTTGTCGGCCAGCGCCGAGTTGGCGATGAAGTCCAGGTTCCACTTGTGCACCTGGTGCAGGTCGGCAAAACCGCCCTGGGCGAAGGCCCGCAGCAGGTTGAGGCTGGCGGTGGCCTGGTGGTATGCCTGCAGCAGGCGCTCCGGGTCGGGGATGCGGCTCTTGGCGTCGAAGCCGATGCCGTTGACGATGTCGCCCCGGTAAGCGGGCAGGGTGACGGTGCCTATGGTTTCATCGCCCGCCGAGCGTGGCTTGGCGAACTGCCCGGCCATGCGCCCGACCTTGACCACCGGGCAGCCCGCGGCAAACGTCATGACGATGGCCATTTGCAGCAGCACCTTGAAGGTGTCGCGGATTTTTGCCGCTGAAAACTCGGCGAAGCTCTCGGCGCAGTCGCCGCCTTGCAGCAGGAACGCGCGGCCTTCGGTCACTTCGGCAAACTGCCGGCGCAGTTCGCGCGCTTCCCCGGCGAACACCAGCGGCGGGTAGCTGGCCAGGGTTTGCTCGACCTTCAGCAGGTGCGCGGCATCGGGATAGGTCGGTTGCTGCTGGATCGGCAGGGCGCGCCAGCTGTCGGGGCTCCACGGTTGGTTCATGTCAGGCTCGGTCTGGTCGGTTGTCGGCTGGCGGCCATGGTAACAGTTGGCGCTGCGCTTGTTGCATCGGGGGTGTTGGCGGACAATGCGCGTTTTTGTGCGGGCGGGTGCAGGCATGGCGACGGAACGGCAAGAGCGGCTACTGGCGCGGGTGGAAGATGCCTTTGGCGTCATCAGCGTGTACGAAGTGGACGACTACCGCTTTCTGGAATTCGGCGATGCCATCGAGCAAAGCTGCGTGTTCACTGCCGACCCCAGCTGGTTGGAGTACGACTACACCCGCGCCATGCTGGTCGGCGCGTTGTGCCATGAACAGCCGGAAAGCGCGCTGTTCCTGGGCCTTGGCGCGGGCACGCTGACCCAGGCCTGCATGAAGTTCCTGCCGCTGGACGATATCGAAGCCATCGAGCTGCGCCCGGACGTCCCGCGCCTGGCCATGCAGTACCTGGGCCTGGACGACGACCCGCGGCTGTACGTGCGCATTGGCGATGCGCTGGAGCTGCTGCCCAGCGCAGAAAAGGCCGACCTGTTGTTCGTTGACCTGTACACCGACCATGGGCCGGGGGTAGGGCACCTGGCGTGGAACTTCCTGGCGAGCTGCCAGCAGCAACTCAACCCGGGCGGCTGGCTGGTGATCAACCAGTGGGCCACCGATGATGGCAAGCCGCTGGGGGCAGCGTTGCTGCGCGGCTTGTACCACCGCCATTACTGGGAACTGCCGGTGAAGGAGGGCAATGTGATTCTGCTGGTGCCAGCGGATCTGGAGCAGACCCTGGACATGGAAGGCTTGCGGGCCCGGGCGCAGGCGCTGGCGCCACGGTTGGGCTACAGCCTCGAGGGTTTGATCCGGGAGATTCGGCCGGCTACCTGAATGGCAGGTGCGGCCTGTGCAAAAGTGATGGCCGTCGCGATCCCCGTGGGAGCGGCCTTGTGTCGCGAAAGGGGCGCGCAGCGGCCCCGGCAATATCCGCTGCGAAGCTGAAAATGTGGGGTCGCTGCGCGCCCCTTTCGCGACACAAGGCCGCTCCTACGGGGATCGTGGCAGCGTCAGGGATTATCGTTTCAGCCCCTGAAAATATTCCTCACCTAACCGTACATTTCAGGTATAGTACGCGCCGGTCTTTTAGCGGACCTCAAAATCAGGTGGTGCAAATCCTCCGAGTCCAGCTTCGGCTGCACGTCCGCTAGGCGGACCTTCCCAAGTTTTCTTTTTCAATCGTTTTCGCAAATCCCCGCCGCCAAAGCTGCCTGGGTGACCTGACGGTCTTTCAAGGCATGTGCAGCTTTGGAGCATGGGTCTTTGCGGATGCACCTAGAGGCAGACCCATGACCCAGGAAACCGGCGGCTTCGCCGCTCTCGATCTCAACCCGAATATCGTTGCTGCCGTAGTGGCTACCGGCTATGAAGAGCCGTCCGCCATTCAGCAGCAATCTATCCCGATCATCCTCGCCGGTCATGACATGATCGGCCAGGCGCAGACTGGCACCGGCAAGACCGCTGCCTTCGCCCTGCCGATCCTCAACAAGATCGATGTGAGCAAGCGCGAACCGCAAGCCCTGATCCTGGCGCCAACCCGTGAGTTGGCGCTGCAAGTTGCTACCGCTTTCGAAACCTACGCCAAGCAGATGCCAGGCGTGAACGTGGTTGCTGTGTACGGTGGTGCCCCAATGGGCCCACAGCTGCGCGCCATCCGCAACGGCGCGCAAATCGTCGTCGCCACCCCGGGCCGTCTGTGCGACCACCTGCGTCGCGACGAAAAAGTCCTGTCGACCGTGCAGTACCTGGTACTGGACGAAGCCGACGAGATGCTCAAGCTGGGCTTCATGGACGACCTCGAAGTGATCTTCGACGCCATCCCTGCTACCCGCCAGACCGTGCTGTTCTCCGCCACCCTGCCGTCGTCGATCCGTTCGATCGCCGAGCGCCACCTGCGCGAACCCAAGCACGTCAAGATCCAGAGCAAGACCCAGACCGTTACCGCGATCGATCAGGCCCACCTGATGGTCCACGCCGACCAGAAGATCCCGGCTGTACTGCGTCTGCTGGAAGTGGAAGAGTTCGACGCGCTGATCGCCTTCGTGCGCACCAAGCAAGCCACCCTGGACCTGGCCGCCGCGCTGGAAGCCAAGGGCTACAAGGCTGCTGCGCTGAACGGCGACATCGCCCAGAACCAGCGTGAGCGCGTGATCGACTCGCTCAAGGATGGCCGCCTGGACATCGTTGTCGCCACCGACGTGGCGGCCCGTGGCCTGGACGTACCGCGCATCACTCACGTATTCAACGTTGACATGCCGTACGACCCGGAGTCCTACGTGCACCGTATCGGCCGTACCGGCCGTGCCGGTCGCGAAGGCCGTGCGCTGCTGCTGGTCACGCCACGTGAGCGCCGCATGCTGCAGGTGATCGAGCGTGTAACCGGGCAGAAGGTTGCCGAAGCGCGCCTGCCGAACGCCCAAGCGGTGCTCGATGCGCGCATCAAGAAGCTGACCAACAGCCTGGCGCCACTGGTTGCCGAGGCTGAAGCCACCCATGGTGACCTGTTCGACCGCCTGACCAACGACCTGGGTTGCAGCGCCCGTGCCCTGGCCTCGGCCCTGCTGCGCAAGGCCACCAACGGCCAGGCGCTGGACCTGGCGGCGGTAGAGCGTGAGCAGCCGCTGGTGCCGAGCTTCGCCCCGCGTGGTGAGCGTACCGAGCGTGGTGAGCGCAGCGAGCGCCCTGACCGCGGCGACCGCGAGCGTCGCGCGCCGCTGCCGTTGGCCGAAGGCCGCGTGCGTTGCCGTACCGCGCTGGGTGCCCGTGACGGCATCGCCGCTAAAAACCTGCTGGGCGCGATCCTCAACGAGGGTGGCCTGGCGCGTGACGCGATCGGTCGTATCCAGGTGCGCGACAGCTTCAGCCTGGTCGAGCTGCCGGAAGATGGCCTCGAGAAGCTGCTGTCCAAGCTCAAGGACACCCGCGTGGCCGGCAAGCAGCTGAAGCTGCGCCGCTACCGCGAGGATTGATCCTGGCGCAATGAAAAATCCCCGGCCTTGGCTGGGGATTTTTTTGCCTGTGCCATGGTGGGGTTGCGCGGCAGCCCCCGGCAATCGTCAGTCGAACCGGTAGATGTCCATCCCCAGCGCCCCCAAGGTAAAGCCTTGGTGCACAACGCCAAACTGCCCCCCCGCACCAAGGGCAAAAAACAGCGGCAACAAATGCTCATCGCTCGGGTGGTTGCGCACTGCAAACGGCGCCTGTTGCCGATAAGCCAGCAACCCCTCCCGGTCATCAGCCCGCAGTTTTTCCACTACCCAATCTCGAAACGCCAACGCCCACGGCTCGATCACGTCGGGCCCGGCATGCCAGTCCAGCTCGCCAAGGTTATGGGTAATGCTGCCCGAACCCACCAGCAGCACGCCCTCCTGGCGTAGCCCCGCCAGGGCCTGGCCAACCTTCACTTGCAGCGCCGGGCCCATCTGGGTGGGCAGCGAAACCTGCACCACCGGGATGCTCGCATCGGGATACATCAACGACAACGGCACCCAGGCGCCATGGTCGAACGGCCGCTGCGGGTCGAGGCGCGCGGCCAGCCCGGCGCCCTGCAACAGCTCGCCGACCCGGCCGGCGAGGGCAGGGTCACCGGGCGCAGGGTACTGCACCGCATACAAGGCCGGTGGGAAGCCGTAGAAGTCATGCCAGGTTTCTGGGTGTGCGCCACCGGTGATCAGCAGCTCGCGGCTTTCCCAGTGCGCCGACACCACCACAATGGCTTGCGGCCGCGGCAGTGCGTTGGCGAGCCCTGCCAGTGCCGGGCCGCTGGCGCCGGGTTGCAGGGCAAGCATGGGGGAGCCGTGGGAAATGAACAGGCTGGGCAGCATGGCGGAGTCCTGAAGGTTAAGATGCACTCATCTTCGATCAACTAAAGATCGAAATCCAAACCAACTTTTACTGGCGAACCATCTAAAAATCGGGAGTGTTCATGGAACCAGCGTTCTGGCAGCAACGGTGGGCCGACAACCAGATCGGCTTCCACCAGGCGCAGGTGAACCCGTATCTGCAGCGGTACTGGCCAACATTGCAACAGGTGCCCGGCAGCCGCGTGCTGGTGCCACTGTGCGGCAAAAGCCTCGATCTGGCCTGGTTGGCCGGGCAGGGGCACCGGGTATTGGGCGTGGAGCTTTCGCGGCGGGCCGTGGAGAGTTTCTTCCGCGAGCATGGGCTTGAGGCCGAGGTGCGGCAGCGTGGCGACTTTGAAGTATGGCGCAGTGGCGACGTGGAGCTGTGGTGTGGGGACTTCTTTGCCCTGCAGGCAGAAGATGTCGGCGACTGCGCGGGCCTGTACGACCGCGCGGCGCTGATTGCCCTGCCGCCGCCCATGCGTGCGCGCTACGCGCAGGCTCTGTCGGCGTTGTTGCCAGCCGGGTGCCTTGGCTTGGTGGTGACGTTGGATTACGACCAGTCGCTGCTGGCCGGGCCGCCGTTTTCGGTGGCGGATCAGGAGCTGAGGCAGGGCTTTGCGGGCTGGCAGGTGGATGAACTGGAGCAGGCGCAGGTGCTCGGGGAAAGTCCGAAGTTTCTGCAGGCCGGGGCATCCAGTGTGTTGGAGCGGGTGTACCGGGTCTGCCGGCTCTAGCGCGGGTAAGCCTGCACAGGCAGGCACAAAAAAGGGCGACCGAAGTCGCCCTTGCTTGCCTGTTGGATCAACCGCGACGGCGCAGGGCCTCGATACGGTCTTCCAGCGGCGGGTGGCTCATCAGCAAGCCTGCCAGGCCGTGCTTGAGGCCGCCGTTGATGCCGAAGGCCTTGAGCGTGTCCGGCATGTGCACCGGCAGGCCTTGTTCCACCCGCAGGCGCTGCAGGGCGCCGATCATCGCCGAAGTGCCGGCCAGTTGTGCACCGGCTTCGTCGGCGCGGTATTCGCGGCGGCGCGAGAACCACATGACGATCATGCTGGCCAGGATGCCCAATACCAGCTCGGCAACGATGGTTGCCACGTAGTAGGCGATGCCCTGGCCTTCTTCGTTCTTGAAGATGACCTTGTCGACGAAATTACCGATGATCCGGGCGAAGAACATCACGAAGGTGTTCACCACGCCCTGAACCAGCGCCAGGGTAACCATGTCGCCGTTGGCCACGTGGCCGATTTCGTGGGCCAGTACCGCACGCACTTCGTCGGGCGAGAAACGCTCCAGCAAGCCCTGGGACACCGCTACCAGTGCGTCGTTACGGTTCCAGCCGGTGGCGAAGGCGTTTGCCTCGTAGGCCGGGAAAATGCCCACTTCAGGCATTTTGATGCCCGCTTCCCGGGACAGCTCCTCGACCGTTTGCAACAGCCACTGCTCGTGGCGGGTGCGCGGCTGGGTGATGATCTGGGTGCCGGTGGTCATCTTCGCCATCCACTTGGAGATGAACAGCGAGACGAGGGAGCCGGCGAAGCCGAACACGGCGCAGAACACCAGCAGGCTGCTGAGGTTCAAGTCGACCCCGTTGGCGGCCATGAACCCGTTGAAACCGAACAGGCTCAGGGTAATGCTTGCAACCAGCACCACCGCGAGGTTGGTGGCTACAAACAACAGAATGCGCATCATGGTTGTTACGTTCTCCTGACGGATGAATTGTCGCTTACTGCGGGGTATATAAGGGGCCTGGGGTGCCGTTTCAATCGGGGGACTATTTCAAACTGTGTACGGCGGAGTATGGCAGAGGATGACGCGTGGGCAGTGGGATAGAGCGTTGCAGGATGTAAGAAACAGGTGGCGCAGATAACCGGGCTGCTTTGCAGCCCATCGCCGGCAAGCCAGCTCCCACAGGGACCTCACAAAATTCAGGCCTGTGATAACCCTGTGGCTGGCTCCCATAAGCACTCCCCAATCCTCAGGCCTGTGGTGATCCTGTGGGAGATTCTATGGTTCCTGGCAAGGGTAGCCGGAGCATCTTCAGCGCCTGTGAGATCGAGCGCCGCCCGCGCGGCGCAATCGCGAGCTGCGCTCGCTC
>NZ_QJRK01000073.1:0-18621 GCF_003205245.1 Pseudomonas sp. MB-090624
GAATAATTGGCCCGAAACAAACGTAGGAGCGAGCGCAGCTCGCGATGCGCCGCGCGGGCGGCGCTCGCTCTAACAGGCGCTGCATACCTTGTGGCAAACACCTGTCAGCCCTGATGCGATCCCCGTGCGGGCTTGCCCGCGAACACCGGCGCAGCCGGTGCCATGCAGCGCGTTGGATTCTTCGCGGGCGCGCCCGCTCCCACACAGGCCGCGTCGCGCGTTCGAACTGGGCCTGTCAGCCGAACAAGCTGGCCTCGACGTCAAACCCGGCATCGCGCATCTGCGCCAGTTTGTAGCGCAGGGTGCGCGGGCTGATGCCGAGCCGTTCGGCGGCTTCCTTGCGGCGGCCACGCTCGGCGCGCAGGGTATCGATGATCATCTGGTACTCGTGGCGGCGCATGTCATCACCCAGGCCGCTGGCTTCAGCGGCGACCGCGGGTAATGGCTCATTGCCAGCTGACAATGGAATGGCGCCTGCCAGACAGAAATCCGCCACTTCGATCACCCCGCCCTGCTGCAGAATCAGTGCCCGCTGCAGGGCGTTGTCCAGTTCACGGACATTGCCCGGCCAGGCGTAAGCTTGCAAACAGGCCTGTGCCTGCGCCGACAAGCGCACCGGGGCATGCTTCATCTTCGCCACATGCCGCGCCAGCAGGCGCTCGGCCAGTTGCAGAATGTCGCCAGGGCGCTCGCGCAGCGGGCGCCAGGCCAGGGGGAAGACCGAAAGCCGGTAATACAGGTCTTCACGGAAACGCCCCGCGGCCACCTCGCCAGCCAGGTCGCGGTTGGTCGTGGCCAACACCCGAATGTCGAGACTGACCGGCTTGCGCCCGCCTACCCGCTCTACCTCGCGCTCCTGCAGCACCCGCAACAGCTTGGCCTGCAGTGCCATGGGCATTTCCGAAATTTCGTCGAGCAGCAAGGTGCCGCCCTCGGCCTGCTCGAACTTGCCGGGCTGGGAGGCAATGGCACCGGTAAAGGCGCCCTTTTCGTGCCCGAACAAGGTGGCTTCGAGCATATTGTCGGGGATCGCCGCGCAGTTGATCGCCACAAAGGGCTGGGCCGACCGCGGGGATTGCTGGTGAATGTAGCGCGCCAGCACTTCCTTGCCCGTACCAGACTCACCGGAAATCAGCACGGTGGAATCGCTGCGCGCCACGCGCGCCGCCAGCTCCAGAAGCTGGCGGCTAGCCGGCTCGCAGGCCACCGGCCCCTCTTCGCCCGTGACCCGGCCGGCCGCATGCCGCTCGACCAGGCTGAGCAGCGCCTTGGGCTCGAACGGTTTGACCAGGTAATCGACAGCCCCTTGGCGCATGGCCTCCACCGCACGCTCGACCGCCGCATGCGCGGTCATCAACAACACCGGCAACTGTGGTTGCTGGCGGCGCAACTGCGCGAGCAACTGGTGGCCATCCATGCCGGGCATGTTCACATCGCTCACCACCAGGCTGAAGGCGCCATCGTGCACGGCCTCCAGGGCTTCCTCGGCACTTCCGACTGCCTGGTAGGCAAAGCCGCCGATTGCCAGCGTGTCACCCAAGGCCTGGCGCAATACGCGGTCGTCCTCGACCAGCAGCACCTTGATCGCCATTACACACCCTCCGCCGACTGCCCGTCGATCAACGGCAGCTCGACCCGCACACAGGTGCCGCGACCGACCTTGGAACGCAGGCTCAGGCTACCCTGGTGCGCCCGCACCACCGCCTTGACCACCGCCAGCCCCAGGCCGGTGCCGGTGGCCTTGGTGGTCAGAAACGGCTCGCCCAGGCGCGCCAACAAGCTGGCGTCGATGCCGCTGCCGGCATCACTCACGCACAGGTGCAGGGTGCGCTGGCGGCGGTACAGGTGCACTTTCAACTGCGCCGGGCCTTCGCTGGCCTGCAAGGCATTCTCGATCAGGTTGAGCAACGCCCCCACCAGGGTGTCCCGATTGCAGAGCAGCTCACCCAGGTGGCTGTCGCACTGCCAGCGCACGGCGTGCCCCTGCACATGGGACTGTGCGGCCTGCTGCAAGGCCTGGAACAGGGCCTTGGGGGTGAGCCGATCGCCCAGCGGCAGCTCGCCACGGGCGAATACCAGCATGTCGCGCACCTGGTGTTCCAGTTCGTGCAGGCGCTCTTTCAGGGTTGCGGCAAAGCGCTGGCGGGTTTCGACATCCAGTGCGTGCGCGCTGTCGGCCAGATGGCTGGCGTAGAGCATGGCTGCCGACAAGGGGGTACGGATCTGATGTGCCAGCGAGGCGACCATGCGCCCCAGCGCCGACAGGCGCTCATGGCGCGCCAACTGGTCCTGCAGGCGTCGGGTTTCAGTCAGGTCGTTGAGCAGCACCAACTGGCCGGGCTCGGCGTCCAGGGAACGGGTGGCGATGGACAGACGGCGGCCGTCGCGTAGCGAGACTTCATGGCCGTCGTCCTTGCGCGGTGCAAAGCTGCGGGCGATCACCTGGCGCCACAGCTGGCCGAGCAACGGTTCGCCGAGCAGTTGGCAGGCGGCCGGGTTGGCTTCACGCACAAGGCCTTGGCCATCGATCACGATCACCCCGCCAGGCAGCAGGTCCAGGAGGTTCTGCAGGCGGTTGGCCAGGCGTTCCTTTTCACTCAGTTCGTCGATGCGCTGGGCGCTGACCACCGCCAGTTCGCCCTTCAGCTCGCTGACCCGGGCTTCGAGCAGGCTGTAGGACTGGCTCAGCTGGCTGGACACCTGATTGAACAGGGCGAAGGTGTGCTCGATACCCTGGCGGCTGTCCTGCTCGACCGGGGTATGCCCCTGCTGACCGGGGGCTCGGGATAGTTTGGCGGCCTGGGGCATCGTGCTCTCTCGCGTGGCTGACCGTCATAAAAACGGTGTGGTGCCAGCGGTGTAGCAATAGCCGTGCCGGGGATGGGGGCATAACGCTTGGCTTGAGATTTATGGCGGGGGCGCAAATCGAGCGCCGCCCGCGCGGCGCATCGCGAGCTCCCGCTCGCTCCTACGTTTGTTTCGGGCCAATTATTCCTGGGGGATTTGCGCGCGAATGCCTTGGCGCATGGCTCAATATCGCGTCGTACGAACAAGGCGGTCGCGCGCGCCTGTCACAGGCCTCACTGGCCCGAAACAAACGTAGGAGCGAGCGCCAGCTCGCGATGCGCCGCGCGGGCGGCGCTCGATCTGACAGGCACTAGAAAGGTCGAGGTGAACACCCCGACGCCCCCATCAATCCTCTGCCTGCTCCTCGCCGCCCTGGCGGCTCATGCCGTACTTGCGCATTTTCTCGACCAAGGTGGTCCGGCGAATACGCAACCGTTCCGCAGCGCGCGCCACAATCCCGTTGGCATCGTCCAGCGCCTGCTGGATCAACCCCTGTTCCAGGCTCCCCAGGTAATCCTTGAGGTCCAGGCCTTCAGGGGGCAGCATCGCCGGGTTGCTGAAGTTAGGCGTATGGCCATTGATCGCCACACGCTCTTCCAGGTCGGTGCGCAGGCTGTCGACCATCTGCTCGTCTTCATCATCGACATAGCGGAATTTCTTCGGCAGCTCGGAAACCCCGATCACCCCGTAAGGGTGCATGATGGCCATGCGCTCAACGAGATTGGCCAGCTCACGCACGTTGCCCGGCCAGCCATGGCGGCACAACGACATGATCGAAGCGGAATTGAAACGGATGGAACCGCGTTTCTCGTGCTCCATGCGCGAGATCAGCTCGTTCATCAGCAGCGGAATGTCTTCCACCCGCTCGCGCAGCGGCGCCATCTCGATGGGGAACACGTTCAGCCGGTAGTACAGGTCTTCGCGGAAGGTGCCGTCCTCGATCATGTTCTCGAGGTTCTTGTGCGTAGCGGCGATGATGCGCACATCGATGCTCTGGGTCTTGTTGCTGCCCACGCGCTCGAAGGTGCGCTCCTGCAGCACGCGCAGCAGCTTGACCTGCATCGGCAACGGCATGTCGCCGATTTCGTCGAGGAACAGGGTGCCGCCGTTGGCCAGCTCGAAACGCCCGGCACGGCTGGTGATCGCCCCGGTGAAGGCGCCCTTCTCGTGGCCGAACAGCTCGCTTTCCAGCAACTCGGCAGGGATCGCGCCGCAGTTGACCGGCACGAACGGCGCTTCGCGGCGCTTGGAGTGGTAGTGCAGGTTGCGCGCGACCACCTCTTTGCCGGTGCCTGACTCACCCAGGATCAGCACACTGGCGTCGGTATCGGCCACCTGCTGCATCATCTGCCGCACATGCTGGATGGCCCGGCTGGTGCCCACCAGGCTGCGGAACAGGTTGGGCTCACGCTGGCGGCCGCGCTCACGCGCCTGGTCATACATTTCGCGGTAGACCTGGGCACGGTGCAGCGAATCCAGCAACTGGCTGTAGCTGGGCGGCATTTCCAGGTTGGAAAGCACGCGGCGGCGAAGGTCTTCCGGGAACTCTGCGGAAGAAATTTCACCTAAAAGCAAAACTGGAAGGAACTCATCCCATGCAGCCACTGTCTTAAGCAACCCAAGCACATTGCCAGGGGCGTTTACAGCGCCGATAAGCACGCACAGCACTTCACGGCTCGAGGCCAAAGGCTCCACCGCCTGCTGCCAGTCGTGGCTGGCGCACGCGAGGTTTTCTTCGCCGAGAAAGTTCAGCACCACCGCGAGGTCGCGGCGGCGCGCGCTGTCGTCATCGATCAGCAGGATCTTGGTTTCACGCCACATGCAATAGCAACTTCCCTAGTCATATCGGCACCCTGCAAGGGGCATGCTCGACATCATTCCGACTGAATGGTCAGTGTTCGGACGTCTGGAATTCGAAAACAGCCACTAGTTAAGTCAAAAAACCTGTGCCAGTCAAATTAATGGCGCTCGGTTTGTTTGCAACGTCCGTGGTTACGAGAAGAGATGGTATACCTTCGCGGCGTTTTTCGCCTGACGGATTTTCGTCATTTCTTCAACCAAGGATTGACGTTCGCCACTTGCAACCTCGATTAGCTGCCGGTAAACGGCCATTAGCTGCTCCAGGCTCCCCCGTATCTGAGCCTCGTTTTCACGAGCCTCGGCAAGCACATCATCAACACACAACCGGCACTCGAGGTCCAGTTCGCCGACCGCACTCCAGTCCCGATCCGCCAACGCCGCCAGCAAGGCGTCTCGGGTGTGCTCGATACGTTCGATCACCTCGCTCATGTCTTTCTCCTGATTCAGGAAGCTGTCGACTCGTCGCCGATCGCGTCCCAGCCTTCCTTGACGGTAATTAGCAGGCGCGCCACTTCATCGATGATCGCCGGATCACTTTTCACGTTCGCCTCGATCAAGCGACGGCTCATGTAGGTGTAGAGGTTATCCAGGTCAGCCAGGGTGTCAGCATGGTTTTCAAGATCCAGCCCTTCACGCAGGCCGCCGATGATGTCGATAGCCTTGCCAATGAGGATGCCTTTTTGGGCTACATCCTTGCGCGCTATGGCGCCCTTGGCTTGCGCTAGGCGATCGAGCCCACCTTGCATCAGCATTTGTACCAATCGATGTGGGCTGGCGACGGAAGTCTGCGCCACGCCATTGACTTTCTGGTATTGCCGAAGGGCCAACATCGGGTTCATGGATCTACCTCGTTGCAGCGAAAAAGATTGCTTGTATCCTGTGTATCGCCGGGCCGTCAAAAAACTTTAGCGGAAAAGCGAAAAGCCCGGGCATCCACAGGACGCCGCCGGGCTTTTGGCAGACTCAGGCGGTCAGGACTTCTTGGCCTGGGCGTTGATCGCCTCGAAGATCGAGGTGATCTGGTCGGCCTGGGCTTTCATCTTGCCCAGGGCGGTGTCGAGGGCGACGTATTTCTTGGTCAGCGATTCAGTCAAGGACTCTGTGCGACGGTCCAAGGCGGCTTGTTGGTCGCTGAGGTTTTTGGCAATCTTGTCCAGGCTGGATTTACGACTGGCTAGGCTACCATCCGTGGCATTATAGGGATCGATAGCTTTCTTCATCCGCTCGAAGACACCATCGGTACCGGTGAACAACCCCTGGATCTCAGGGCCAAGCTTCTTATCGTTCAGAGCAGCAGTAAACTTGGTGCTGTTGAACTCCAGGGTACCGTCTTTTTGAGTGTTGATACCCAACTGCCCCAGCGTGGTCAAACGGTCGCCGCTACCAACCTCCGACAGCACACCCCGGATGTCCGCCAGCAGGGAGCGAGTGGTCGGGTCATTGGTCAAAGACCCCAGAATGGTATTGCCGTCCTCATCTTGACTGGTGCTGGTGAGCGAAGTGATGGCTTTCTGCAGGGTGTTATAAGCGTCAACGAAGCTTTGAACAGAGGTCTTCAGGCCGTCATTGTTGCCGGCAACCGTCACGCGAGTGGTCACGTTCTCAGCACTTTTGCCGGTCAGCTCGAGCGTAAGGCCACTGACGGCATCCTTGACTGTATTCGATGCACTGGAAACCTCCAGGCCATCGATCTTGATCAACGCGTCTTTGGCGACCGAGTCGATGTAACCCGCGCCATTGTCCGCCATCGATTGGGTGCCATCAATTTCCAACTCAGCAATACCGCTGACAGAAATATCACTCCCCGCCCCGGTTGTTGTCGAGCCAAGTACCAGACGCGCACCATCCTTGCCAGAGACAATGTTCGCCGACAGGCCGTCGCCCCCCAACTCTTTGTTGATCTGGTCACGCACCGTCTGCAGTGTCGCACCGTCACCTACTGTAAGCTTGTAGGTCTTGCCGTTCTGGCTGATGCTCAATTCACCAGCGGGAATGGCGGTGCTCGCTCCTCCGCTAAACGAATGGCTTGCCACCTTTGAACTGGTGGCGAGGTTCTTCACCTCTACGTTATAAGTACCGGCTACGGCTGTGTTGCTGGCGGTAGCCTTGACCACGGTTTCACTGGCTGAGGTAGCCGCGTAAGCGTTAAAGGACGGCGCGGTCTTGTCATTGAGCTTGCTCATGGCCGTGGTGAAGGCAGTGAGGGCACTACGCAACGCGCCAACCCCAGAGATGTAAGCAGTGTTGTTGCTCGTCTGCCGAGTAATCTGCGCCTGCTTGGCGGCCGTGTCTGCCTGCACAAGGGCGGTTACGATCTCGGTGATGTTCAGACCAGAACCCAGGCCCGTACTAGGCGTAATCGTTGCCATGCTCTTTTCCCTCTACTTTACGTCAGAGCCACTCCTGCGGATCCGACCCTCACCACTTCGACGCCAGTGGCCAGTCAGACCTTGGCATCGAACAGAAGACTATTGACATCACTCAGGCTGCTGGCAATTCGCAAGGCCTCCTCGGAAGGCAATTGACGAATGACTTCACCTGTTTCACTTGCAATGACCTTGACCACGATTTTGCCGGATTCCTCATCCATGGAGAACTCCAGATTACGTCGGGTCGACGTCATGAATTTTTCAATTTCAGAAACTGCGCTTTTGACCTTTTCGACATCAGTCGCAGGCTTGATTCCGTCAGGTTCGATATCGTCGCCCTTCAGAGTCGCTTCGACGGACCGGAACGCCGACCGATCTGCAACCTGCTCCACCGGGCGAACGGCCGGGTACGACAGATTCAACTTGACGCTCATATCCATTGCCAGCACCTCGTAATGAAAAAGCGGAGAAGCACGTGAATCGCGCCGCTCCGCCGAACACTACTGGAAAGATTAACCCAGCAGTTTCAGTACTGCCGATGGCAGCTGGTTGGCCTGGGCCAGAACCGAAGTGGAGGCCTGCTGCAGAGTTTGCTGCTTGGTCAACTGGGCGGTTTCTGCGGCGAAGTCGGTATCCTGTACACGGCCACGAGCAGCTTCGGCGTTTTCGTTGATGTTCTGCAGGTTGTTGATGGTGCTGGTCAGACGGTTCTGAGCGGCACCCAGGTCGGCACGCGAGCTGTTGATGCTCTGCAGGGCGGCGTCAATGGCGGTCACCGCAGCGCTGAAGTTATCTTCGATGTTAGCCGAAGTACCGCTGATGGCGATGGTACCCGAACCTACGCTCAGGGTGGCAGCATCGAAGCCCGAAGCCAGAGTGATGGTGATCTGGTTCGAAGTACCCGTGTTGGAGCCTACCTGGAAGGTCATGGTGCCAGCGGTACCGTCCAGCAGGTTTTTGCCGTTGAGCTGGGTGCTGTTGGCGATACGGGTCAGTTCGTCGGACATGGCCGCGAACTCTTTGTTCAGCGCATTACGGTCTTCCTCGCTGTTCGAGTCGTTTCGAGACTGAACGGCCAGTTCACGCATACGCTGCAGGATGTTGGTCTGCTCTTGCATCGCGCCTTCAGCGGTCTGGGCGATGGAGATACCGTCGTTGGCATTTTTGATCGCCATGGTCTGGCCACGGATCTGCGAGGTCATGCGGGTAGCGATCTGCAGGCCGGCGGCGTCGTCTTTGGCACTGTTGATTTTCAGACCGGAGGACAGACGGGTCATCGAGGTGCTCAGCGCGTCGGAAGCACGATTCAGGTTTTTCTGAATGCCCAGAGAGGTGGTGTTGGTGTTAACAGTCAAAGCCATGACGAATTCCTCGTTGGATTGGGTACTACGGCTTCCGGCCTTGGCAATTCGCCGGGTGTGGCACAGAGAACCTTCGTAATAGTTATCTTCGTCAGAGCGCGTTTCTTTAGCGGTTTTTCAAAAAAAATTGCTGGCATCCTGCCAGCCCATTGAAATCAATGATTTGGCGCCATTATTCAAGCGCCGCCAGGCAGGCCTGAATCCAGGCCACGCCGAGGGCAACTGAGTCGCACTGGACGCACCCCGTCTCGCCTGGCGCACACAAAAACGCCGCCGGAATGCGGCGGCGTTTCCTTAAGCACATAGGCTCAGCCACGACGTTCAAGAATGGCCGAGCCCCAGGACAACCCCACACCAAAACCGCTCAACGCCACACGTTTGTGCTGTGAGCCGATCACATGCTTTTCAAGTAGAAGTGGGATACTCGACGATACCGTATTGCCCGTCTCGACCATGTCCTTGACGAAACATTCGCGCTGCGCACCCTCGTTGAACCGGTGCGAAACGGCGTCGACAATCGCCGCACTACCCTGATGCAAGCAATACAGATCGATATCGCCGGCCTGCAGGTGACTGGCCTCGAGCAATTGGTGCAGGTGGGCAGGCACCTTGATCAGTGCAAAGTTGTAGACTTGTCGGCCGTTCATGAAAAACTTGCCATCAGTGGTACGCAGGTGCTCGGCACCCGCGCCATCACTGCCGAACAGCGCTTTGCCCAGTTGCCAGTAGGCATCTTCGCCCATCCAGGTTGCCGTGGCGGCATCGCCGAACAGCATGGTGGTATTGCGATCCTCGGGATCGACGATTTTGGAGTACGGATCGGCAGTAATGAGCAAGCCGTTCTTCAGACCTGCAGCCTCCATGAAGCCTTTCAGTGCATAGATGCCATAGACGTAACCCGAGCATCCGAGAGAGATATCGAAGGCCGCGACATGTGTCGGCAAGCCAAGCTTGTGCTGGACGATTGCAGCGGTGTGCGGCAAGCCCTCAGCGTCACCGTTCTGGGTCACCACGATCACGGCATCGATCGAAGCTGGGTCAAGGGCTGGGTTGATGGCGAACAAATTTTTTGCAGCCTCGACGCACAGGTCTGAAGTTTCCTGGCCGTCGGCCTTGCGCGGCAAGAAGGTCGAACCAATCTTACCGAAGATGAAATCCTGGTCTTTGCCGAATTTCGCGCCCTGAGCGTAGTTGTCGACACCTTCGACAGGTACGTAACTGGCGATGCTTTTAATGCCAATCATTGTGGCTTCCCGATGGAAATGGCAAAAATGTGCGGCATAGAAGCTACCGCCCAGGGACAAGCACTGGACGCTGTTGCAGCTTCTCGCTGGCTCAATAGATTAGAGATGCACGTTTCGACTGCCAAGTCACCGTTGGAATAAATGAGTCAACGCGACACCGCCCAGCGGCTGGTCAGGCCCACCCCCTTGCAGGGCGGGCCTACTCATTCTCCAGCGCGCTAAAGCCAGTGGATCAACCGGGCAACCAGGCCTCACGCCAGCGCTGCAGGCTCTCGCCGTCCAGCATCCAGTCGCGCTGAACAGTGGCTCGCAGCAAATCCCCCACTTGCGCAGAGGCTACAGGGTCGGCCAGGTACGCGCCGACAGCCTCACGCCAGGCCGCTTCACTGTTCTTCACCCGCGTCACGGGTAGCCCAGCGCTGTCGAGCAGCACATCGCTGCAGACGACTGGGATACCACAAGCGCCATACTGCAGCAGCAGCAAATTGCTCTTACAGGCGTTGACACGGTTATCCAGCAGCGGCAACAACGCAAGATCCAGGCTCAACCCGGCCAACTGCGCAGGGTAGTCCGCCCCCGGCGAGACGGCATGGTATTCATGCACGTAGGGGCGGAGTGCTTGCGGGCATGCACCGATGAAGATCCAGTGCACATCACCCGCCAATGCCTGAACCATTGGGGCTATCAATTGCAGGTCTTCGACAGTGCTGCCAACAACAGACCAGCCGACCCTTGGCTTTTCAGCGGCACCGCGATGGCTGGCCACCCCTCCCCAGGCCAATGGGTCGAGCCGGTTAGGCAGCATGACGATACGCTCATGCAGCGACCCAAATGCCTGCGCCAGAGCTTCGCTGGAAACAACCAGGCGGTCGGCGTGAGACAGTGCGCACTGCCAGTTGGTCTCGCTTGGACGCAGACAGTCATCCAGGTCGATGACCTTGAATGCTCTCGACAACAGCCGGAGGCGACGCATGCGGTCTGCCTGCTCCTGATTGACCGGGGCCTGAAGCACGATACTGTCCGGCGCCAAGCGTTCCAGTTCTACGAGTGACAACGGCGTGTCCACTGGGACGCTCCGGATCAGCCCAGCACGGCCTAGCACCGCCAGAGACTCCGCGCAGCGAGGCTGAGCAGCGTGCTGATCATGGTGCACTTCGGCCAGGACGGTCGGAATGGGCGACCAGGACGACAGCGGGTTCCAGTTCAGGTTGGCCGGAGCGATGGAAAAGTCCTCGCCAGCGCTCAGGGAGAAATTGGTGTTGTACCCCGGGTCGCGGGCCAGCACTGGCAGCCAGCGGTCGTACATGGCCTCCTCCTGCTCTGCAGTGGCCACCGGCTCATCTGCATCGCTGATGAGCAAAGCAACGCTGGGCGCCCACACATTGAGGTATCCCGAGGCCTGGAGGCGCAGGCACAGGTCGACATCGGCCCAAGGAGCCAACTCGGCGCGCGCATCGAACCCCCCTTCGTCGAGGAATCTGCTTTTGCGGATCATCAGGCATTTACCACTGACCGCAGCGGCGTTCTGGTCCACCTGCAACCGCTGCATATAGCCACCGGCATGCAACGGCTGACCCATGAAAATCTGGCCCACCGGGCCGTTGAGACCAAGAATCAGCCCGCCTTGGCGAACGGTGAAGTCTGCACCGACCAGCTTGGCCCCCACAGCCCCCACTTCTTGGCGGAACGCGTGGTTGACCAACCGACGCAGCCAATCGTCTTCCAGCACCGCGACCCCGGCATCCAGCCAGAGCAAATATTCGCCACGCGCGCTCAATGCAGCCTGGTTGCGCGCCTGGGCCAACGACAGCCCATGGGGCAGCCGCAGCACCCGAACGGTCTGCGTTCCAAGGCCTTCGACACCCGCCAGCCAGGTCTGCAAACTTGGCTCGTCGTTACCGTGATCCAGTAACAGCACTTCGAAGGCCGGGTAAAGCGTTTTTTCGAGTATGCTTTCCATGCAGCGTCGCGCCCGGGCAAAACCACCCTGGGTGGACAGTAGAATACTGACCAGCGCTTGCTCGGCGCCGTAATGCACATCCAGTTGGCCAGGCACCCGCGAGTCAACCCGCGCTTGCGTATAACCCCGCGCCTGCAGATGCCGGCCGACAGCCCGCTGGGTATCCGCACAGTTCTGCAGCAAAGGTGGCCGACGCACCAGCAGAGGCTCGCTGATATGCCCCAAGCCCTCCAAACCTTTGTCTTCGATCAGTCGCAGGATGTAATCCAGCTCATAAGCCTGGCCTGCATCGCTGCGGAAACCACCGGCTGCCAGCCATGCGTCGCTGTTGTACAGCCAGTGGCTCGCAAACACCGCCGGCAGGCTCAAGAGCATGTCCAAATTCAGGTCCGGGCGCAGCGCGAGACCAAGCTCGTCGCCGTCCCCTTGCACCACCTCATCGCCATATACAGCGCGAAGCCCTTGTGTGTCGAGCAGATCGAGGGCAGCGATCAACAAGCCACTGGCAGTAAAGGTGGTACCGGCCTCAACCAGCATGAACCAGTTGCAGCCGGCCTCGGCTACTGCCCGCTGGATGACAGGCAATTGATCATCCTCAAGCTGCATGAAGCGCAGTTTTCCCTCGGCCGCAGTCGGCTCCTGGGGCTCACCCGGGCGTAACACGACGATCTTCACATCAGCATAAAGATGACGATCGGGCGTGAAGCTCTCCAACGTTGCCGCCAGTGCATCAGCATCTCCGGCACGATCGATCACCACTACACCGATAAGGGGGGCGACTTTATCCTCAAGGCGCGCCTTTATCAGGCGTTGTTGGGCGGAACTGGGAACACGCTCGGCTAGCCATGTGCTGACATCGGTCGGCACTGGCAGACGCGGGTATTGCGCCATGGCGATGCGAATCGTCTCTGCAACTGGCCTTACCAGGCCTGCACCCTCCGGGTTCTTCTCAAGAGCCTTCTGCCGCAGGATCTGGTCGCGCATTTGTACATAGGCCGCACGCAGCTCTGGGCTGTCAGCGCTGCGCATCCGCACTTTCAGCTCGTTGAGTTCAATGAAGTCGGCATTGATTGGGTGGCGCATCACCGGCAATTTCAAATGATCATAGGCGTGTACCTTCCACTGGCCCTGCGTGGCCAGAATCAACGGCAACAAGCGCTCCATTACGAAGACCTTGCTCTCGTAGCCAGCAGTGCCGCGATGATAGGTTGGCGCATTCAAGGCAGCGCCGTAGGGCGACGGCGACCGGGCGTCGCGTGCCTGCTCGGCCGCCTGGAAAATGCTTTCGGCCTGGTTTAGCCAGTGGCGCCAGAAGCGCGGCTTAGCAATGAAATAGTTGCAGAACTGGGAGTGCCGGGCATCCATTACCAGAGTTTCGATATCGACGCCTGGTGCAAGCCTACGGGCCATCTCGACAAATGCTGGCCAGATATTCGGGTGATAGATGAGCCCCTGAATGAAGACATTCTCGTACAGGGCACTTTCATCGAAGAACATCGGAAACAGCAGCACATCGGCTTCTGCAGGTGCCGAGCTACAAAACTCAAGCACCTGCTGGGCATTGAGGCCGGTTTTCTGCTTGAACCTTGGCGACAACACGCCGTAGAACGCGTTCTCGTCCAGCTGCTTATCGAGCAGCAGTGTACGTATCGGCCAGTATTCGGCCCAATCGGGACGCTGCCCGGTATTGTCGAAGGGAGTAAACCCAGGCTCGAGCATCGCTCGGGTTTCTTCGGAATAGAAAATCTGATGGATATGGGCTTGCGATGGCCCTGTGACAGGCTGCGGATCGACGAATGCCAGATACAATGACAAAGGGCCAGCAAGCCCGGGCATGCCCGGGAATGCACCAGCGCTGCGCAGCTCAACCGTGGTGGTACCCTGCTCGTCTGGCCGGTATGGCAAGAGCACGCGCTGGGCACGCGTATCGCTGAAATGCAGTTCACACTGCAGGTGGCCGTTGATCCAAAGCTCGGTGGTAAAAGGGAAGACATCGTACTGTTGCCCGGCCGCACAACACAGGAGCACCTCCACGCCGGTTGGCTGACGTGCGTGCCCGAGCACGGCAGGCTGAAGCCGCAGCGAAGCCTGCGGGCCTGCCAAATACTGCGCTTGCCGCGCACCCACCACGCGAATAAGCGAAGGCCCCAGCACCACATTGAGCTGTTCACTTTGCCACGCACGGTGGACACCATGTGCCCCCAATGTCTGCCAGAGGACCGAGAACACCTCGTCATCCACGCACTCGGGCAATTGCCCAAGCGCTCTGTGCATGACATGCGCCGGCAGCAACTGCCATGCCTGACGACCTTGGCGCTGTGCCAACGCCGCTTGCAAGCGCTGCTTGATCCATTGTTGCTTGTCTGCGCTGGCCATCGGCGCCGGCAAAGCCTGCGGTTCGCTCAACACCAGCGCCTCGCATTCCCCACTGGCCAGTGCCGCCAGGCCATCACTGACCTGATGGGCGCTACCAGGAATGTAAGCGGCCTCCCCGTCCACGAGCATGAAGCCCAGATCCTGCTGGGCATCCGCCCAGCGCTGCGCCAACCATGCAGTTGCAGCAGCCCCCTTGTCGTCCCCCTGGAGCACGGAGATGCGTTTGAACGCCAAGCGGTCATCCAGCGCTTCTACCACCTCGGGACGTAGGCCGAGCCGACCGTCCACAACCACATGCAACCGCGGGACCGTGGCAATGGCAGCCGCAACCCGCTCTACCGAGCGGCCGTCCTGGAAGTCGCCGTACAAATGCCGGACCCGCTCGCGCAGAGCGGCGCGGCAATTCTCTGCATGGCAATGATGGGCATCGCTGAGCAACTCGAGAAACGCTGTATCGTCTGCGAACTCCATGCCGATATCACGCCAGGCGTTGCCAGGCGCGTCAGGGTTGTACTGCCAATGGCCCACGCGCTTTTCGCTGGAATACAACAGGATCGGGCGGTCCAACACCATGAATTCGAACAGCAGGGACGACCTGTCGGCGACAAGAATGTCGGCCTCGGCAAAGCTGTCAGCGATACTGGCCTCGGGATCATCTACCAGGCTCACCAAGGGGTCGGCTGCGGCCTGTTCGCGCCAAGTACCCATGAGGTTGCGGAACAGCGCCTTGTCGACGACAAAGCTGTGCTCGTGCTGAACAATAGCGGGGTGAGGCTTGATAATGATCTTCGCGCGCGGGTACACCGAACGGATCAAAGGCACCACGCGGTCGCCAAAGTAGACCGCAGCGCTGATCTCCGGGTTATAAGTCGGTGCGAAAAGGATGGTGGGCTCACCTTGGGCATGCGCCCTTGGGGCCAGGCGGAAGACCTGGTCGACCCAGGCGTTGCCCGTCAGCAGGAAACCGTGACGCGGGCGAACATTGGACAGCAGCGTGTCTTCGATATCCCAGACGCTGCCACACATGTAGTCGGCACAGCGATACTGCGGTTCGGCAAAACCGTAGCGGGTAACCGAGCCATGGCGCATGCCAACCAACAACACCCCGTGCGCATCGCAGTAATCACGCCAGAATTCCACCGACCAACCATCGGCAACCACGATGACTTGAGGCTTCCAAGCCATGACGTCATCGATAGAAAGGCTCAGTAAACTGGTTTCAAAGCAGGCTGCCAGTGGTCGCAACGAGCGGAAGTGGAAAGGCATACTGCCGTAGCACGCCACCCGCAGGCCTGCAATGGGGAGTGCCTGCAGCTTCCCAAGGATCGGCGCGAACCCATACAGCACAGCCCCCTGCAAGGGATGGCAGAACACCTCTCGCAACCCAAGCGACCGTACGAGCGCAACACAGCGGGGCGCAGAGCGCTCGGCAGCATCGCCCACAGCCTTCACGCCCGCCGGATCATGCTGCAGGATGATCCGGCCGTCGGGTTTGAGCATGGACAGCGCATGCAACACCAGGCGAGCCACGTCATTGTCATCATCGATCGTAGCCAGCACGCCCATCAGGCAGATCGCATCGAAGCGCTCTGCCGATGTAAATGCCAGGGCGTCCGCCTGATGAAACCGCACATGCTCGATACCGGCCTGGCTGACAAGGGCACGCGCCTTTGTGAGCACTTCATCTCGCCATTCGCATACCACCACCTGTGCGGCATGCTGTGCCAGCAGCAACGTCAGCTCTGGGTCCGCGCAGCCGATCTGCAACAGATGCCCGGCAACTGGCAAAGCTGGCAATACCTGTGACTCAAGGCATTGCAGCAGATCCGTCACAGTCGGGGTGGCGCAAGTCTGCTCGTCTGCGCCAGGAGCGGAGCGGTTGAAGGATTGCTCAATCATGGTTGCCCCATTCCGCCGCAAAGACTTTACGCGCCATATCCAGATCCTCGACCGTATCGATGTCGAACGCTTTGAGTTCGAATGCAGGCAATGGTAACCAGGGTTCCAGCGCTTCGTAGACGTACATGGGCCTGTCGAAGATGACTTCCGGCTTGATCACGGCAATGCCTGTCCATTCCATCGAGTGCTGAGTTTCGCGGGTGAACCCTGAAACATTCGCGTTTTTTTCATCCATCAGTACACGCACGCCGTCACTGGTGGTATAGGGAGAAACCCCAATCAGTTGCTCGTGATGTCGAGAAGCTTGCAGGAAAGCTTTGAAGCTTTCAGGCTCCATAACCGTGTCTGCATCGAGCACCAGCATACGCTCCCGCAGGTGGCGAGAAACCCGATAGATGCTTTGCAAGGTATTGGTGCGTGCGTAATCTGGATTGCGTACCACGATCAGGTCAGGGCGCAGCGCAATGGCGTGCTCGATCACGTCCTCTTCATGAAAGCCGACTACCAGCCAGACCGTTTCGGCCCACTGCAAGCGTGAAAGATGCCAATCCAGCAGCGAGCGACCCGCTACCTCGACAAGGCACTTCGGCTTGTTGAGACCCAGGCGCGAGCCGATGCCGGCAGCGCTGATTACAACGTGCTTAACAAGCGACATAGTGCCTTCCCATTGTAAGTAACGAAATCACTCAGTTTCACCAGCTCCTTGTTTGGCGCATGCACGCCGCCAAATGCGATACGCCAGTCGGCTGCCTCGAACATGGCGACATCGTTCATCCCCTCGCCCACGGCGACGATGCGCTCGAAGCGAGAGCGTAGGCTGTTTACGGCGTCACCCTTGTGCAGGATGCGCTCCACGCCATCCAACTGCCCTTGTTCATCCAGCCGAGCCAGCGAGGTGAAACTGCGGATGCCGAGCTTGTCCAGCACGGGCCGCACCCAAAGATCGAGGTTGCCCGTAACCACGAAGGATTGATCAGGATGGGCGGCAATGAACTCCAGGATGGCCTCGTCAAATTCAACATCACGCTCCAAGGCCTCGTGAATCCAGTCCAGCCGTGCATCGCGTAGCAGCCTGACGCGCAGCTTGAACGACTTGTCGAACGGTAACAGGCCTTCGATGGTGGCTTGCGTCAGCGCACTGATTTCGTCCTCCAGGCCGACCGAGGACGCGATCAGCGGCAATAGCTCCTGGCGCGTGAGCGTGCCATCGAGGTCAAAACAATAAGCCGTGTTCATACCGCCCCCTCGTCACGTCGCAATACGAAAAAGTACTGGCGCGTCTCGGTCCGCTTTTCCAGATCTTGCGGGAAAAGTAACTGTTCGCGCTCGACCGTCATTCCGATACCTGCGAAAGCCGTTGCCATCAAGGCATGCAATTCGTCCACCGTGCGGTAGATCGCCGAATACTCGTCAGACAGCTCTTCGGAGTAGAAGCGGTCAAGCGTGAAGCGCTCGGCCACGCCCACAGGTTCACGCAGGTACAGCGCGCCCCCCGGCTTGCACAGTTGTGCGGTGTCGCGCAGGACCTTCACGCAATCGTTGTCGTTGAGGTAAATCAGCAGGCCAGAGATCAGCGCCAGGTCGAAAGCCCCTTGCAACAGCATTGCCTGCGGCTGGATATCGGTTGCCGACATGACTTGGAAGTGCACATTTTCTAATTGCCGGATGGCGCTTTCGGCTCGGGCTTTTTCGATCAGACTCGCGGAGAAGTCCAGACCAAGGTACTGCAAGCCTTCACACCGCTGCGCAAGCAACCAGGCCCAGCGACCGACACCGCAACCCACGTCGAGCACCCGATGGGTATTGCCTAGGTCCAGGATGCCCACGACCGCGGCTTTTTCGGCCAGATCGCGTTGTTCGACCAGCTTGGCGTCATGATCCTGGTACATGGTCGCACTGAGCACATTGGAATACTCACGCTGCCCGCGTGATTCGAAAAATGCGCGGGTGGCGTCGTAATCGATGACGACGTTCCTACCCTTGATACGTCGAGAGTCGTTCAAGATTTCTCCTAGTTCCTGCAATGCCGATGCGCCGCAGTCAAAAAATCACCACCTTGGCTTGGCGTTGCGGGGGACAAAGCAAGATATCTGCCAACGAGCAGCCGACAATGCCACACGGCGGCAAGTGCCACGCCCATGATTGAGCCAAGTCAACTGTGCGGTTGCCTTACAGCTGACATAACGCAATCGGGCTGCATAAGCAGCCCGATTGCGTAACACCACGTTAGTCAGTCCGCAAGCCAACCCCGCTGCCAGTGCCGCAGGTTCTCGCCCTGCAGAATGAAATCACGCATGACCTGCTCTCGCAGCGCGTCACCCATTCGATAGCTGGCAGCCGGGTCATTGAGGTGGGTTCGGATTACTTCGAGCCACTCCTGAGTGCTGTTGCTGTAAACGCGGCTGCATGGCAGGTTACCGCGGTATGCAGCGGTATCCGAACATACGGTCGGGTAGCCACAAGCGCCGTATTCGAGCAGGCGTAGATTGCTCTTGCAGTCGTTGAAGATATGGAATTCCAGCGGCGCCAGGGCCAAGTCGAGGTTGAGGCTGGCAAGCTTGGCCGGATACGCCTGGAGCGATACGCCCGGGTGGTATTCATGAATGAAGGGGCGCAATGCCTGCGGACACATACCGAAGAATACCCACTCCACTTCGTCGGCAAGTTCACGTACTACCTCGGCGATGATCTCCAGGTCACCACTG
>NZ_QJRK01000074.1:0-18140 GCF_003205245.1 Pseudomonas sp. MB-090624
GGGGCGCCCCCTGTTGTAGCAGTGTGCTGCACAGGGGGCCGCTGCGCGCGGCCCATCGCGACGCAAGGCCGCTCCTACAGGGGCCGTGTGGGGGCTGAAAAAAGCGTTTCAGACCTTTCTTACGCACCGTTCAGGTGCATCCTACAAAATTCCCGCCTCGAAACACCTCGAAAAAAGCCATCATTTTGCCCACGCAAACGTTTAACTTCGCCGAAAGTTATAGCGATGCGACATCCATGTACGTTCGTGCCACATTCCCGGCGCCAACTATCCTTGTACCTGTTGCATTGGGAACATCCCCTGCATAAGTATCCGCAGGTCGGCTCACGAGGCCACCTCACTCGAAAAATGACAAAAATGAGGCCACCATGCTCAAACACGCAGTCATACCGTTCCTGCTCGGTGCAGGCTTGCTCACCGGTGCTCCGTCGGCACTTGCCGCGTCCAACCTGGTGTTCTGCTCCGAAGGCAGCCCGGCCGGCTTCGATCCAGGGCAATACACTACCGGCACCGACTTCGACGCCTCGGCCGAAACCGTCTTCAACCGCCTGACGCAGTTCGAACGCGGCGGCACTGCAGTGATACCCGGCCTGGCCACCCGCTGGGACGTGTCCGACGATGGCAAGACCTACACCTTCCACCTGCGCGAGGGGGTGAAGTTCCACACCACCGACTACTTCAAGCCGACCCGCCCGTTCAACGCCGACGACGTGCTGTTCACCTTCAACCGCATGCTCGACAAGGACCACCCCTTCCGCAAGGCCTACCCGACCGAGTTCCCGTACTTCACCGACATGGGCATGGACAAGAACATCGCCAAGCTGGAGAAGCTTGACGAGCACACCGTCAAGTTCACCCTCAACGAGGTCGATGCAGCGTTCATCCAGAACCTGGCCATGAGCTTCGCCTCGATCCAGTCCGCCGAATACGCCGACCAGTTGCTCAAGGACGGCAAGGCCGCCGACATCAACCAGAAGCCGATCGGCACCGGCCCGTTCGTGTTCAGCAAGTACCAGAAGGACGCGCAGATCCGCTTCAAGGGCAACAAGGACTACTGGAAGCCCGAGGACGTGAAGATCGACAACCTGATCTTCGCCATCACCACCGACGCCTCGGTGCGCATGCAGAAGCTGAAAAAGAACGAATGCCAGGTCACCCTGTTCCCCCGCCCGGCCGATATCGAGCCGCTGAAGGCCGACAAGAACCTGCAGATGCCCCAGCAGGCCGGCTTCAACCTGGGTTACATCGCCTATAACGTGATGGACCAGATCAAGGGCAGCAACCAGCCCAACCCCATGGCCCAGCTGAAAGTGCGCCAGGCGCTGGACATGGCCGTGGACAAGAAACGGATCATCGAGTCGGTCTACCAGGGCGCCGGCCAGCTGGCGGTCAACGCCATGCCGCCCACGCAGTGGTCGTATGACACCAGCATCAAGGACGCACCGTTCGACCCGGAAAAAGCCAAACAACTGCTCAAGGAAGCCGGCATCAAGGAAGGCACCGAAATCACCCTGTGGGCCATGCCCGTGCAACGCCCGTACAACCCCAATGCCAAGCTGATGGCCGAAATGCTGCAGTCCGACTGGGCCAAGATCGGCATCAAGGCAAAAATTGTCAGCTATGAGTGGGGCGAGTACATCAAGCGCTCCAAAGCCGGCGAACAGGGCGCCATGCTGATTGGCTGGAGCGGCGACAACGGTGACCCGGACAACTGGCTAGGCACCCTCTACGGCTGCGATGCCATTGACGGCAACAACTTCTCCAAGTGGTGCTACAAGCCCTACGACAGCCTGATCAAACAGGCCAAGGCCACCTCCGACCAGGCCAAGCGCACCGAGCTGTACCAGCAGGCACAGCGCATCCTCAAGGAGCAGGTGCCGATCACCCCGATCGCCCACTCCACCGTCTACCAGCCGATGAGCGTCAAGGTGAAGGACTTCAAGATCAGCCCGTTCGCGCTGAACGCCTTCTACGGCGTCAGCGTGGACAAATAGGGTAGCCCCGGCACCCGCCAGCTGGTGGGTGCCCTCCCCTCCAATCACTAATTTTTGTCGGCCTGTAGCTATCCGCTGCGGGGTCGGCACACTGTTGCCGCCATTCGTACCCGTGGGCGGTGCAAACAGAGGAAAAGGACTTGCCATGCGCCACGCCACCCGACTTGCTGCCCTGCTGGCCCTGGGCCTGATCAGCCAGGCCCCCCACCTGTACGCCAACAGCCTGGTGTTCTGCTCCGAGGGCAGCCCTGCCGGTTTCGACACCGCCCAGTACACCACCGCCACCGACAACGACGCCGCCGAACCGATCTACAACCGCCTGGTCGAGTTCGAACTTGGCGGCACCGCGGTACAGCCTGCCCTGGCTACCCGCTGGGAGGTGTCCGACGACGGCTTGAACTACACCTTCCACCTGCGTGAGGGGGTCAGGTTTCACAGCAACAAGGCCTTCACGCCCAGCCGCGACTTCAATGCCGACGACGTGCTGTTCACCTTCAACCGCATGCTCGACAAAGGCCACCCGTTCCGCCAGGCCTACCCCACCGAGTTCCCCTATTTCATCAGCATGGGCCTGGACAAGAACATCGCCCGGGTCGAGAAACGCGACCCGCTGACCGTGGTGTTCACCCTGAACGCGGTGGATGCCGCATTCATTCAGAACCTGGCCATGAGCTTCGCCTCGATCCTCTCTGCCGAGTATGCCGAGCAGTTGCTGGCCAGCGGGCGTGCCAGTGACATCAACCAGCAGCCGATCGGCACCGGCCCGTTCGTGTTCCAGCGCTACCAGAAGGACTCGCAGATCCGCTACAAGGGCAACAAGGCCTACTGGGCCCCCGAGCAGGTCAAGCTCGACAACCTGGTGTTCTCGATCAACGTAGACCCCTCGGTGCGCATCCAGAAACTGCGCCGCAACGAATGCCAGGTCACCCTGCACCCGCGCCCGGCCGACCTGCCGGCCCTTCGCGCCGACAGCCAGCTGCAGGTGCTGCAGCAACCGGGCTTCAACCTCGGCTACATCGCCTACAACACCCGCCATGCACCGTTCGACCGCCTGGAAGTACGCCAGGCGCTGGACATGGCGGTGAACAAGCAAGCCATTATCCAGGCGGTGTACCAGGACGCCGGCCAGTTGGCAGTCAACGCCATGCCACCGACCCAATGGTCCTACGACAACAGCCTCAAGGATGCCCCTTACAACCCGGAAAAGGCCCGCCAACTGCTGCGCCAGGCCGGCGTAGCGCCAGGTACCGAGGTCACCCTGTGGGCCATGCCGGTGCAGCGCCCGTACAACCCCAACGCCAAGCTGATGGCCGAAATGCTGCAGGCCGACTGGAACAAACTCGGCCTCAAGGTGCGCATCGTCAGCTACGAGTGGGGCGAATACGTAAAGCGCATGAAAAACGGCGAGCACGACATCGCCTTGATCGGCTGGACCGGTGACAACGGCGACCCCGACAACTGGCTGGGCACCCTCTACAGCTGCGCCGCCATTGGCAGCAACAACTACTCGCAGTGGTGCGATCCGCAGTACGACAGCCTGGTCATGCAGGCCAAGCGCGTGAGCGACCCGGTGCAACGCAGCGCCCTGTACCAGCAGGCACAGCAGCGCCTCAAGCAGCAGGTGCCGATCACCCCGGTGGCCCATTCCACCGTCAACCAGCCGCTCAGCGTCAAGGTTTCCCAATTCAAGGTCAGCCCGTTTGGGCGCAATGATTTCTCCGGTGTGAGTGTTGACTGATGGCCAACCTGCACCGGCCGCTTCGCCGGTACAGGCAACACAGCTTCCGGATCAAGCCCGGCAACCCCGCGGCAACCCTGGCAACACCGCAGCAAGCACCCGGCCCACAAGGCCGGCCATAACTAGAAAAGAAAGGGAGCTTCAACTTGAAACTATTCACCTTGAGCGCACTGGCCTTATCCATCAGTGCAGTGACCACCGTGGCCCAGGCTGACCCGCAAAGCCAGGCGTTCATTCCCATCACCCTCAAGAGCACCAGCGAGCAAGCCCAGGCCAGCGGTTTTATCGAGGGGCAGAACCTGTCCGGCAGCACCCGTAACTGGTACGCCCGCGAACGCGCGGCGCGCGCCCCCTTGTGGAAGTACTACAAGAACGACGGCACCCGCCACGACACGCACAGCCGTGAGAACTGGGTGCAGGGCACCATCCTCAACTACAGCTCCGGCTTTACCGAAGGCACCGTCGGCATCGCCGTCGAGGCCGCCGGCTACAATGCCATTGCACTGCAGCAGAGCCGCCAGGCCGTAGCCGGCCCCAACAACCGCACGCTCACCCACAGCGACGGCGACCCCATCGGCCAGTGGAGCAAGCTGGGCCTGGGCAACATCAAGGCACGCGTGTCCAACACCACCCTCACCCTGGGCCGGCAATCGGTGGACACACCCATGATCGCCTACATCGGCAACCGTGCCCTGCCGTCGAGCTTCCAGGGCGTGTTCCTGCACAGTGCCGAGTTCGACAACCTCAACTTCGACCTGGGCACCTTCGACCGCGTTTCGCCGCGTACCGAGCAAAGCCTCAGCAAGTTCCGCAGCGAGTACAGCGCCACTGGCGTGGAAACCGACCGTGCCAGCACTGCCGGCATCAACTACCAGCCGTTCAAGAGCCTGAGCATCAGCCTGTACGCCACCAAAGTCGATGACTTCTGGAACCAGTACTACTTCGGCGCCAACCACGTGCTTGGCGACAGTGCGGTGCTCAGCCTGACCACTGGCCTGAACTACTACAAGACAGTCGACGCCGGCAGCCAGAAAATGGGCAAGATCGACAACGACACCTACAGCCTGTCGTTCGGCCTGACCCACCAGGCGCACACCCTCAGCGCTTCGTGGCAGCAGGTCAACGGCAACGAATACTTCGACTACCTGCACGAAACCAACGGCATTTTCCTGGCCAACTCGTTGCTGTCGGACTTCAACGGCCCGAACGAGAAATCCCTGCAGATTTCCTACGTGCTGAACATGGCGCCCTACGGCGTGCCAGGCTTGAAGTTCAACCTGTACAACGCCCGTGGCTGGGGCATCGATGGCACCCACTACCGTGGCACCGCCTATGACGTAAGGGGCCTGGATGGCGAAACCCACTACGAGTGGGGTATCGGCACCAGCTACGCGGTGCAGAGCGGGCCGCTGAAGGACACCAGTATCCGCGCCACCTACACCACGCACCGCGCCAGCAAAGCGCAGGCCGATGGCAGCCTGGACGAGTTCCGCCTGGTCACCACCATCCCATTCAACATTCTCTGACCGTTTGCGCCACGGCCCGCTGCACGGCGGGCCTTGGCGGCTACGCTGGAATCAATGCACGCAGGGAGTCTTCAACCCATGCACAGAGTTTTCATCAAGTCGCGACCGCTACGCCTGGCGCTGGCTGCGCTGGTGCTCGGCAGTGCCACGCAACTGGCGGCCAAGCCGCTGGTGGTCTGCACCGAAGCCAGCCCGGAAGGCTTCGACGTGGTCCAGTACACCACCGCCGTCACCTTCGACGCGTCCTCTGAAACACTGTTCAACCGCCTGGTGGACTTCAAACCCGGGACCACCGACATCGAGCCGGCCCTGGCCGAGCGCTGGGACATTTCAGCAGATGGCCTGACCTATACCTTTCACCTGCGCAAGGGCGTGAAGTTCCACAGCACCGACTACTTCACACCCACCCGCGAATTCAACGCCGACGATGTGCTGTGGAGCCTGCGGCGCCAGCTGGACCCGGCCCACCCGTGGCACGACAAGACCAGCGTCGGCTACCCGTACTTCGAGAGCATGGCCTTCAGCCAGTTGCTCAAGGCGGTGGACAAGACCGACGAGCATACCGTGGTGATCACCCTCACCCGCCCCGAAGCACCGTTCCTGCATGACATGGCCATGGGCTTCACCTCTATCTATTCGGCAGAATACGGCGACCAGTTGCTCAAGGCCGGCAAGGCCGCCGAGCTGAACAGCAAACCCATCGGCACCGGGCCGTTCATCTTCCAGCGCTACAACAAGGACGCGCAGGTCCGCTTCAAACCCAACCCCGACTACTTCCGCGGCAAACCGCCGGCCGACGCCCTGATCTTCGCCATTGCCACCGACAGCAATGTGCGCCTGCAGAAATTGCGCGCCAATGAGTGCCAGGTGGCGCTGTACCCCAAGCCGGACGATGTGCCCTCGATCAAGGCCGACCGCACCCTCAAGGTGGCTGAAACCGAAGCGCTGGTGACCGGCTATGTTGCCATGAACACCCAGCACAAGTACCTCAGCGACGTGCGCGTGCGTAAAGCCATCAACATGGCGTTCGACCGCCAGACCCACGTCGACCAGCTGTTCGGCAAAGGTAATGCATTGGTCGGGGTGAACCCCTACCCGCCCAGCATGATGGGCTTCAACCCGGCCAACCAGAACCCGCCGCGTGACCTTGCCAAGGCGCGCGCCCTGCTCAAGGAGGCGGGTGTGCCGGAGGGCACCGTCATCACCCTGTTCACCCGCAACGGCGGTGGCATGACCAACCCCAACCCGCGCCTGTCGGCCGAGATGCTGCAGGCCGACCTCGGCCAGATCGGCCTGAAGCTGGATATCCGTGTGATGGAGTGGGCCGAGATGCTGCGCCGCGCCAAGCGCGGTGAAGCCGACCTGGTGTCCACCGGCTGGGCGGGCGACAACGGCGACCCGGACAACTTCCTCACCCCCCTGCTCAGTTGCGAGGCGGCCAAGACCGGCGAGAACTATGCGCGCTGGTGCAACCCTAAGTTCCAGGAGCTGATCAGCCGAGCCCGCGAGGTGGTCGACAACGACGAACGGGCAAGGCTCTATAGCGAGGCATTGAAGGTGTACGATGACGACCAACCGTGGATCAGCATGGCCCACCCGAAGATGTTCACCGCCATGCGTGACAATGTAGAGGGCTACGTGATCAGCCCTCTGGCCAAAAACAACTTCGCCACCACCCGGGTGAAGTAGAACAACGACGACCGCCGGCGCCCAGCAGGGAACCGGCGGCACTGCCGTAGCGTGCTGCTGGCCGTACGGTCTGATGAGGTAACCCCGACAATGTTGAGTTTTATTGCCCGGCGCCTTGGCCTGCTGATACCGACCTTTTTCGGCATCACGTTGCTGACTTTCGCGCTCATACGCCTGATCCCCGGCGACCCGGTGGAAGTGATGATGGGCGAGCGCAGGGTCGACCCCGAAATGCATGCCCAGGCCATGGAGCGCCTGGGCTTGAACAAACCCCTGCCGGTCCAGTACCTGGACTATGTCGGCAAGCTGGCCCAGGGCGACCTGGGTGAATCGCTGCGCACCCGCGAAAGCGTGTGGCGCGAGTTCCTGACCTTGTTCCCGGCCACCCTGGAACTGGCCTTTGCCGCGCTGTTGTTCGCTGGCGTGGTCGGCTTGCTGGCCGGGGTGATCGCGGCGCTCAAACGCGGCTCGCTGTTCGACCACGGGGTAATGGGCATATCCCTGGCGGGCTATTCGATGCCGATCTTCTGGTGGGGTCTGATCCTGATCATGTTCTTCTCGGTGAGCCTGGGCTGGACCCCGGTGTCCGGGCGCATCGACCTGCTCTACGACATCGAGCCGAAAACCGGCTTCATGCTGATCGACACCCTGCTCAGCGATGAGGAAGGTTCATTCAAGGACGCGGTGATGCACCTGATTCTGCCTGCCATCGTGCTCGGCACCATCCCGCTGGCGGTAATCGCGCGCATGACCCGCTCATCGATGCTTGAAGTGCTGCGCGAGGACTACATCCGCACAGCCCGTGCCAAAGGCCTGTCGCCGGCCCGGGTGGTGTTCGTGCATGGCCTGCGCAACGCATTGATCCCGGTGCTCACCGTGTTCGGCCTGCAGGTCGGCACGCTGTTGGCCGGTGCGGTGCTGACCGAAACCATCTTCTCCTGGCCGGGCATCGGCAAATGGCTGATCGAAGCCATCGGCGCCCGTGACTACCCCGTGGTCCAGAACGGCATCCTGCTGATCGCCTGCCTGGTAATCCTGGTCAACTTCGTCGTGGACATTCTCTACGGCCTGGCCAACCCACGCATCCGTCATCAGCGCTGAGGCCCTTGCTATGACTAGCCCGATTCCGAAATCCGTGTCGCCGGCCAGCCCGGTGGACCAAAGCCTGCTCTACCCTTCGCCGTACAAAGAATTCTGGCAAGCCTTCGCGCGCAACAAAGGCGCGGTGATGGGCCTGGCGTTCATGTGCCTGGTGGTGTTCTGCGCGCTGTTCGCGCCATGGGTCGCCCCCCATGACCCCAGCGAGCAGTACCGCGACTTCCTGTTGACCCCACCGGTGTGGCTGGAAGGCGGCACCTGGCAGTTCATCCTTGGCACCGACGAACTCGGCCGCGACCTGCTTTCACGCCTGATCCAGGGCGCGCGGCTGTCGCTGCTGATCGGCCTGTCCTCGGTGGTGATGTCGCTGATCCCGGGCATCCTGCTGGGCCTGCTGGCCGGGTTCTTCCCGCAACTGCTGGGCCCGTCGATCATGCGCCTGATGGACGTGATGCTGGCACTGCCGTCGCTGCTGCTGGCGGTGGCGATCGTCGCCATTCTCGGCCCAGGCCTGATCAACACGGTGATTGCGATCGCCATCGTGTCGCTGCCCTCTTACGTGCGCCTGACCCGCGCCGCCGTGATGGGCGAGCTGAACCGCGACTACGTCACGGCCGCACGCCTGGCCGGCGCCGGCTTGCCCCGCCTGATGTTCGTCACGGTGCTGCCCAACTGCATGGCACCGTTGATCGTGCAGGCCACCTTGAGTTTTTCCTCGGCGATCCTCGACGCCGCTGCCCTGGGCTTCCTTGGCCTGGGCGTGCAGCCGCCCACCCCCGAGTGGGGCACCATGCTGGCTTCGGCGCGTGACTACATCGAGCGTGCCTGGTGGGTGGTGAGCCTGCCCGGCCTGACCATTCTGCTCAGTGTGTTGGCAATCAACCTGATGGGCGACGGCCTGCGCGATGCGCTGGACCCGAAACTCAAGAACGCCGCCTGAGGAGAACGCCATGTCACTGTTACAGATCAACAACCTGAACGTGCGCTTCGGCGACGCCACTGCCGTACCGGTGGTCGATGGCCTGGACCTGGCGGTGGACGCCGGCGAGATCCTGGCGATCGTTGGCGAGTCCGGCTCGGGTAAATCGGTCACCATGATGGCCCTGATGGGCCTGATCGATGCGCCTGGGCGCATTACCGCCGACGCCCTCACGTTCGACGGCACCGACATGCTCAAGCTCAGCGGCCGGCAACGGCGCAAGGTGGTGGGCAAGGACATCGCCATGGTCTTCCAGGACCCGATGACCGCACTGAACCCCAGCTACACGGTAGGTTTCCAGATCGAGGAGGTACTGCGCCAACACTTGGGCCTGAAGGGCAAGGCAGCGCGCCAACGTGCCCTTGAGCTATTGAAAAAGGTCGAGATCCCGGCGGCGGAAAGCCGCCTGGATGCCTACCCGCACCAGTTGTCCGGCGGCATGAGCCAGCGTGTGGCGATTGCCATGGCGATTGCCGGCGAACCCAAGCTGCTGATCGCCGACGAGCCCACCACCGCGCTGGACGTGACGATCCAGGCGCAGATCATGGAGCTGCTGGTGAACCTGCAGAAAGAGCGCAACATGGCGCTGATCCTCATCACCCACGACCTTGCCGTGGTCGCCGAAACGGCCAGGCGGGTGTGCGTGATGTATGCCGGCCAGGCGGTGGAAGTTGGCCAGGTTCCGGAGCTGTTCGACCTGCCGGCCCACCCTTACAGCGAAGCCCTGCTGGCGGCCATCCCCGAACACAGCCTTGGCGCCGAACGCCTGGCCACCCTGCCCGGCATCGTGCCTGGCCGCTACGACCGCCCCGTGGGCTGCCTGCTGTCGCCGCGCTGCCCTTATGTACAGGACAACTGCCGGCGCCAGCGCCCGCCCCTCGACCCTCAGGCGCACAGCCTGGTGCGTTGCTTCTACCCGCTGAACCAGGAGGTGGCGTAATGGCCGTGGTTCTGACTGCCCGGGAATTGACCCGGCATTACGAAGTATCCCGCGGGCTGTTCAAAGGCCACGCACTGGTCCGCGCGCTCAACGGCGTGTCGTTCGAGCTGGAGGCCGGCAAGACCCTGGCGGTGGTGGGTGAGTCTGGCTGCGGCAAGTCGACCCTGGCCCGCGCCCTGACATTGATCGAAGAGCCGTCTTCCGGCTCCCTGCAAATTGCCGGCACCGAAGTCACTGGCGCCAGCAAGGCCCAGCGCAAGCAACTGCGCCGCGACGTGCAGATGGTATTCCAGAGCCCCTACGCTTCGCTCAACCCTCGGCAGAAGATTGGCGACCAGTTGGCCGAACCTTTGCTGATCAACACCTCGCTGAGCAAGGCCGAACGGCGAGACAAGGTGCAGAAGATGATGGAGCAGGTCGGCCTGCGCCCCGAGCATTATCAGCGCTACCCGCACATGTTCTCTGGCGGCCAGCGCCAGCGCATCGCCCTGGCCCGGGCGATGATGCTGCAGCCCAAGGTACTGGTGGCAGACGAACCGACCTCGGCGCTGGACGTGTCGATCCAGGCACAGGTACTGAACCTGTTCATGGACTTGCAGAAGGAGTTCAACACCGCCTACGTGTTCATCTCGCACAACTTGGCGGTGGTGCGGCACGTGGCCGACCAGGTGCTGGTGATGTACCTGGGAAGGCCCGCAGAAATGGGGCCCAAGGAGGACATCTACGAGAAGCCGCTGCACCCGTACACCCAGGCACTGCTGTCAGCGACACCGGCGATTCATCCCGACCCGCTGAAGCCGAAAATCAGAATTGCCGGGGAGTTGCCCAACCCGCTGAACCCACCGAACGGCTGCGCGTTCCACAAGCGCTGCCCACATGCCACTGAACGCTGCGCCAAGGACGTGCCGGCGTTCAGGCAAGTCGGTACCCGGCAAGTGGCCTGTCATTACGCGGAGCAGTTTCTTTAATCAGTTGCCAGAGCGGTCTGCGCTGGCTTGAGGTTCACGCGACCTCTGCAGAAGCGGCCTTGCGCCGCGATGGGCCGCACCGCGGCGCCCAGCCGCTCAATGCATGAAAATCCAGATCAGGATAATCACCGGTATCGGCACGCCGATCATCCACAGCAATATCGAGCGCATGTTCAACCTCCGTCAACGGTGGCAATAGCAAAGGGCGGCCTGGGCCGCCCTTTGCTGTCAGTGCATGAACAGTGCAATCAGGATGATCACGGGAATCGGTACTCCAAGCATCCACAGCAATATCGAGCGCATGGTAATTCTCCTTGCTTAACGTTGAACGGTGCGGGTAGTGACGTAGTCGCCTTCCAGCCACTGCACGCGGTCGCGCAGACGACCGCCATACAGGGCCGCGACGCTGGCGATGAAGGCGCCGCACAGCAGCGCGACGAAGGTCCACAGGGCAGTCCAGGCAGCTACCTTGGCGGCAGTATCGGCGGCTTGCTTGGCATCGGTTTTCAGCTGCTGCACCTGAGCCATTACCTGGTCCACACGGGCTTCGGCTTCGGCCTGAGTCAGGCGGGTACGCTGCGCTACCAACTGGGCCAGGTAGGTACGGTCCTCAGGAGGCAATGCGCCGTCCCCGGCAATGCCCTTGGCCAGAATGCGCGCGGCAACCCCATTGGCGGCGTCTTCGCTGACTGGCGCCGGGCCGTCACCGCGGAACAGGCTGTCGACGAAGTACCCCATCGAGTCATTGTTGCTGCCGGTAGCCGCCGATGCACCTGCGGCAGCAGACACCGTGGCCGCTTGCGACGCAGCGCTGGCCCCGGCACCTACCAGGTTGCCCGCCGCGCCCAGCACCAGCATGGCGGCGACCAGGGTGGCAACTGCCCACGACAGGAAGCCATGCGCGGTATCGCGGAAGTACACCTCGTCACCGTGCAGGTTGGCCCACTTCACCCGCAGCCGGCCGGCAATGTAGCCGCCCATGCCCGATGCGATGATCTGCGTGAGCAGCAGCCAGACAATGGTAGAAACGCCCAGGGCTTTGGCACTCGCCCCTTCGTCAGCCCAAGGCGAGGTGGCGGCGAAGCCCAACCCCGCGCCCAGTACCACAAGGATGAGGGAAACGGATGCGGCAGCAGCCGCGCCAGCGAAGATCGCCGCCCAGGAAACACCTGAACGGCTTTGCGTATCGACAGCGGGGTAGTCGGCAGAGGTGATCATGATGTGTGCGCCTTATGTTGTTAGCGAGAATTCCATTCGCGCAGTAACCTTTGCAGTAGCTGTGCCAGCTGTGACAAAAAATGACGCCCTTATAAATCAGTGAGTTGGAGCACCGGCCACCTGCTGGACCGTGCAAAATGCGCGAAAGCGCCCTATCCATCAGGTGTTCTGCATTCTTGTGATGGCCTGGCCGGCAAGGCATGATCCAGCCATGACGCTCCCCGATGACCCCACCCAGACCCCACTCACCGCCGAGGCCGTGCTGCGCTACCACCTGTGCTGGAAGCACCGTGACCTCGACGGCGTGATGGCGCTGTATCACCCAGATGTCCAGTACCACGATTTCTTCCAGAACCGCGTGCTGGGCTATCGCGAACTGCGTGACTACGTGCGCGCCTGCCTACCCCACGAAGCCGGCGAAGACATCGTCCACAGTGACCGTATCCGCGTCGATGGCTGCACCGCGTTCATCCAGTACCAGGTTACGGTGCAGGGCGGCGATGGCCTGGTGGCGTTTCAGTCCAGCGAGGCAATTACCGTGAGGGGCGGCCTGATCTGGCGGGTCAACGAATATGCGACCCTGGTGCGCCAGCACGGCTACACCGCGGGCACCGGCGGCGCGCGGCCAGCCACCAGCCGCCTGGGCCTGTCACCGCGGCAGCTGTCGACCATGGCCCAGGACCTGGAACACTATTTTCAGCGCCAGCGCCCCTACCTGGACCCTGAACTGGATCTGCAGCAAGTTGCCGATGCCAGTGGCTACAGCCGTAACCAGATTTCCTACCTGCTGAACCAGGTGCTTGGGCAAAGCTTCTACCGCTACGTCAACCAGGCCCGCCTGCAGCACCTGATGGCCAGCCTTGATGACAACAGCGCCGGAACACCCATCGATGACCTGGCGTTCAACGCTGGCTTCAATTCGCTGTCGGCGTTCTACAAGTGCTTCCGTGAACACACCGGGCTCACACCCAAGGCCTACCTGAAGCAAATTTCCCTGCGTGCACGCACGTAAGACAGCCGCCCACTCGCCCGACTAGGATCGGCCACAGACCTTGACGGACGTGGAGCCGAACCCGATGCAACCCCTGCGCACGCTCAGCCTGTGGATGGACCAGCTCGACGAGCCGCTGTGCGCCCGCCCGGCCCTGCGCGACGACCTGGACGCGGATGTGTGCATCATCGGTGCGGGCTACACCGGGCTATGGACCGCCTACTACCTCAAGCGCCAGGCACCCCAGCTGAACATTGCGCTGATCGATGCCAACATCGCCGGCTTCGGCGCCTCTGGGCGCAACGGCGGCTGGCTGATGGGCAACCTGCTCGGCGAAGACCGCATGCTCGCCAGCCTGTCACCGCAGCAGCGCCGCGCCAGCATCGACCTGCTGCACGGAATTCCGGACGAGGTGCACAGCGTGCTGCAGCGCGAAGGCATCGACTGCCACTACCGCAAAGGCGGCGTACTGTATTGCGCCGCGCGCTACCCGGAACAGGAGCGCAGCCTGCGCGCCTACCTCGACGACCTGTACCGCCAGGGCATGACCGAAGACGACTACCGTTGGTTGCGCCCCGAACAGCTGGACGCGCAGCTACGGGTCAGCAACGCCTATGGCGCGATCTACAGCCCGCACACGGCGACCATCCAGCCGGCCATGCTCGCCCGTGGCCTGGCCCGGGCACTGGAAGCGCTGGGTGTACCGATCTACGAAAATACCCCAGCCATCGACTGGCAACCGGGTGAGGTGCGTACACCGCTGGCGCGCATTCGCTGCCAATGGGTGGTGCCCGCCGTGGAAGGCTACGCCGCCAGCCTGCCACCGCTGGGCAAACACCAACTGCCGGTGCAGAGCCTGCTGGTGGCCACCGAGCCACTCCCCGAGGCGACCTGGGACCAGATCGGCCTGAGCCAGGGCCAGGCCTTCAGCGAGAGCAGCCGCCAGGTCACCTATGGCCAGCGCACGGCCGACAACCGGCTGGTATTCGGCGCCCGGGGCGGGTACCGCTTCGGCGGCCGCCTGCGTGAAAACTTCAACCTCGACGAACATGAAATCGAGCTGCGCCGGTACCTGTTCAGCGAACTGTTCCCACAGCTCAAGCATGTGCGCATCACCCATTCGTGGGGTGGCAACCTTGGCATGGCGCGGCGCTTCCGCCCACACATGCTCTGCGACCGCCAGCGCGGCATCGCCCTGGCCGGCGGTTACGGCGGCGAAGGCGTTGGCGCCACCAACCTGGGCGGGCGGACCCTGGCGGCACTGATCCTCAACCAGCACAACGCGCTGACGGCGCAACCGTGGGTGCTCGACAACCGCCCGGTTTCAAGCCTGGCCAGCTGGCCCCCCGAGCCCTGCCGCTGGCTGGGCTACAACGCAATCATCCAGAGCTTCGTCCACGAGGACCGGACCCTCGCCAACCCCGCCAGCGCGCCTTGGAGGCGGCGCCTGGCCAGCTCGCTCGCGGACTTCATGGAAGGCTTCATGCACTGACTCCCTTTCCCCAACACAGGATCCACCGGTCATGCGCATCACCCAGTTCAAGAATACCGACAGCGTCGCACTGGCTAGCGCCAGCCCGGTAGCGGTGCCGCTCGGCGAACCCGTGGCAGTGGCTTCGGTCACCAGCGTGGAACGCGACGACGGCGTCGAAACCGGTATCTGGGAGTGCACCCCCGGGCGTTGGCGGCGGCAGATCGTGCAACAGGAGTTCTGCCATTTCATCAAGGGCCGCTGCACCTTCACCCCCGACGGTGGCGAGCCCCTGCTTATAGAAGCCGGAGACGCATTGATGCTACCGGCCAATAGCACCGGCACCTGGGACATCCAGGAGACCGTACGCAAGACCTACGTACTGATTTTCTGATCCGCTGATCGCCTGCCTTCGATAACAACAGACAAAGCAAGGTAACCCCGACATGCGCACACGCCTTCTTGCACCCTTGATGCTGGCCGCCAGTGTGGCCAGCGCCGCCGAAACGGTGAAAATCTACAACTGGTCCAGCTACGTGGCACCCGACACGCTGAAAAATTTCCAGCAAGCCACTGGCATCGTGCCCACCTACGACGTGTATGACAGCAACGAAACCCTCGACGGCAAGCTGATGACCGGCAACTCCGGCTACGACGTGGTGTTCCCTTCCAACCACTTCATGGCCCGGCAGATCCAGGGCAAGGCCTTGAAACGCCTGGACAAGTCGCAGCTGCCCAACTGGCAGAACCTCAACCCGGTGCTGCTCAAGGCGCTGGAGGTGAATGACCCGGGCAACCAGTACGGTTTCCCCTACCTGTGGGGCAGCACCGGAATCGGCTACAACATCGACAAGGTCAAGGCGGTACTGGGCGACAACGCGCCGCTGGACTCGTGGGACCTGATCTTCAAGCCCGAATACATGAGCAAGCTGAAAAGCTGCGGTGTAGCGGTGCTGGACAACGGCCCCGAGCTGCTGCCGATTGCCCTGCACTACCTGGGCCTGCCGCACCACAGCCAGAACCCGGCAGACTACGACAAGGCCAAGGCGCTGTTGATGCAAGTACGGCCCTACATCAGCTACTTCCACTCATCGAAATACACCGGCGACCTGGCCAACGGCGATGTCTGCGTGGTGGTGGGCTTCTCGGGGGATGTGCTGCAGGCGAAGAACCGCGCCGAAGAGGCGCACAACGGCGTCAAGGTGGGCTATTCGATACCCAAGGAAGGCGCGCCGTTGTGGTTCGACATGGTGGCCATGCCGGCCGATGCGCCGGATGAAAAGGCTGGCTATGCCTACATGAACTACCTGCTGCAGCCGGAGGTGATGGCCAACATCAGCAACCATGTGCAGTATGCCAACGGCAACCTCAAGGCGGACGGGCTGGTGGACCCTGCCCTGAAGGACAACGCGATGATTTACCCGAGCGAGGCCGTGATGGGCAAGCTGTATGCGCTGGAGGCGATGCCGGCCAAGATCGACCGTATCAGGACGCGGATCTGGACCAGTATCAAGGCCGGGAATTGAAATGGGGCCGCTTTGCGGCCCTTCGCGGGCACGCCCGCTCCCACAGTGATTGCCCGTGGGAGCGGGCGTGCCCGCGAAGGGCTGCAAGGCAGCCCCAAATCCAGTAGTCAGTGGTGCTCGCGGGTAGCGCGGAACTTGATGTCCGGCCAGCGTTCTTCCATCAGCGCCAGGTTGACCCGGGTCGGCGCCAGGTAAGTGAGGTGGCCGCCACCATCGATGGCCAGGTTTTCCATGGCCTTGGTCTGGAATTCCTCAAGCTTCTTCTTGTCGTCGCAGCTGATCCAGCGGGCCGACCACACGGTGATCGGCTCGTAGGCGCACTCGACCTTGTACTCTTCCTTCAGGCGGCTGGCGACCACGTCGAACTGCAGCACACCGACCGCACCCAGGATGATGTCGTTGCTGCGCTCCGGGAAGAACACCTGCGTGGCACCCTCTTCCGCCAGCTGCTGCAAGCCCTGGCGCAGCTGCTTGGACTTCAGCGGGTCCTTCAGGCGCACACGGCGGAACAGCTCCGGGGCGAAGTGCGGGATACCGGTAAAGCCCAGGGCCTCGCCTTCGGTGAAGGTGTCACCGATCTGGATGGTGCCGTGGTTGTGCAGGCCGATGATGTCGCCGGCAAAGGCCTCTTCCAGTTGCTCACGCTCGGAGGAGAAGAAGGTCAGCGCATCGCCGATACGCAGGTCCTTGTTCAGGCGCACGTGGCGCATCTTCATGCCCTTTTCGTACTTGCCCGAGCAGATGCGCATGAACGCGATACGGTCGCGGTGTTTCGGGTCCATGTTCGCCTGGATCTTGAACACGAAACCGGTGAACTTCTCTTCGACCGGCTCTACGGTACGTTCGTGGGCCACACGCCCCAGCGGCCGCGGCGCCCAGTCGACCACCGCGTCGAGCACGTGGTCGACACCGAAGTTACCGAGTGCCGTACCGAAGAACACCGGGGTCAGCTGACCATTGATGAACTCTTCCTGGTTGAACTCGTGGCAAGCACCCTGCACCAGCTCCAGTTGCTCGACGAACGAATCGTATTGGTCACCCAGGTGGGCACGGGCCTCGTCGGAGTCCAGCTTCTGGATGATCTTGGCCTCGGTGCGCTCATGGCCGTGGCCAGGGGTGTAGACCACGATGTAGTCACCGGTGAGGTGGTACACGCCCTTGAAGTCACGGTAGCAACCGATCGGCCAGGTGATCGGCGCGGCCTTGATCTTCAGTACCGCCTCGATCTCGTCGAGCAGTTCGATCGGGTCGCGAATGTCACGGTCGAGTTTGTTGATGAAGCTGACGATGGGCGTGTCGCGCAGGCGGCAGACGTCCATCAGGGCGATGGTCCGCGGCTCTACACCTTTACCGCCGTCCAGCACCATCAGCGCCGAGTCCACTGCGGTCAGGGTGCGGTAGGTGTCTTCGGAAAAGTCTTCGTGGCCGGGGGTGTCGAGCAGGTTGATCATGTGCTCGCGGTACGGGAACTGCATCACCGAGGTGGTGATGGAGATGCCGCGCTGCTTCTCCATTTCCATCCAGTCGGAGGTGGCATGGCGGTCGGACTTGCGCGACTTCACGGTACCGGCGACGGCAATGGCCTTGCCCATCAGCAGCAGCTTTTCGGTGATGGTGGTCTTACCGGCGTCGGGGTGGGAAATGATTGCGAAAGTGCGGCGCTTCGCGACTTCGGCGGCCTGGTTGGTCATGGGAAATCGCCTGACTGGGGGATTTGAAAGGGGCGATATCATACCTGAAGTTGGGCGGGGACCAAAATCTGCTGATGCAGGGGTTGCAGGTCTGGCCCTATCGCTGGCAAGCCAGCTCCCACAGGTACTGCACAGTACTCCAGCCCTGTGTAATACCTGTGGGAGATTCTATGGTTCCTGGCATGGGTAGCCGGAGCATCTTCAGCGCCTGTGAGATCGAGCGCCGCCCGCGCGGCGCAATCGCGAGCTGCGCTCGCTCCTACGTTTGTTTCGGGCCAGTAACGCCTGTGACAGGCGCGCGCGGCCGCCTT
>NZ_QJRK01000075.1:0-18110 GCF_003205245.1 Pseudomonas sp. MB-090624
GTAGGAGCGAGCGCAGCTCGCGATTGCGCCGCGCGGGCGGCGCTCGCTCTAACAGGCGCTGCCATACCTTGTGGCAAACACCTGTCAGCCCTAAGGCGATCCCTGTGGGAGCTGGCTTGCCGGCGATAGGGCCGCAAAGCGGCCCCGGCAATCTCAGCGTGTTACAGAACATCCTGGGGGCGGCGTTTTGTTTACACGGTATGCAGGTACCAGTTGTACTCGAGGTCGGAGATCGAGTGTTCGAACTCCTCCAGCTCGCTCTCCTTGCACGCGACGAAGATGTCGATGTACTTCGGATCGATGTACTTGTTCAGAATCTCGCTGTCGTCCAGCTCACGCAGGGCATCGCGCAGGTTGTTCGGCAAGCTCTGCTCGAGTTGCTCGTACGAGTTGCCTTCGATCGGCGCACCTGGCTCGATCTGGTTGGTCAGGCCATGGTGCACGCCCGCCAGCACGGCAGCCATCATCAGGTACGGGTTGGCGTCGGCACCGGCTACGCGGTGCTCGATGCGCACAGCATCGGCCGAGCCGGTCGGTACGCGCAACGCCACGGTACGGTTGTCCAGGCCCCAGCTTGGCGCGTTCGGTACGTAGAACTGCGCACCGAAACGGCGGTAGGAGTTGACGTTCGGGCAGAGGAACGCCATGGACGCTGGCAGGGTCTCGAGCACACCGCCGACAGCGTGACGTAGCGCGGCGTTCTGCTCGGGATCCTCGCTGGTGAAGATGTTGTTGCCATCTTTGTCCAGCACGGAAATGTGTACATGCAGGCCGTTGCCTGCCTGGCCCGGGTAGGGCTTGGCCATGAAGGTGGTGTCCATTTCATGGTCGTACGCAATGTTCTTGATCAAGCGCTTGAGCAGTACCGCGTAGTCGCAGGCCTTGAGCGGGTCTGGCACGTGGTGCAGGTTGACTTCGAACTGCGCCGGGGCGCTTTCCTTGACGATGGCGTCGGCCGGGATGCCTTGTTCCTTTGCGCCTTCGAGGATGTCCTGCAGGCAGTCGGCATATTCGTCGAGGTCGTCGATCAGGTACACCTGGGTCGACTGCGGGCGTTTGCCCGAGATTGGCGAGCGCGGTGGCTGTGGGCGGCCGTTCACGTTCTCCTGGTCGATCAGGTAGAACTCCAGCTCGAACGCGGCGCAGATGGTCAGGCCCATGTCGGTGAACTTGCTCACCACCTGGCGCAGCACTTCGCGCGGGTCGGCGAAGAACGGCTCGCCTTCCAGCTCGTGCATGGTCATCAGCAGCTGGGCAGTGGGGCGCTTTTGCCACGGTTCGTTACAGAGTGTGTCTGGGATCGGATAGCAGATGCGGTCGGCATCGCCGATATCCAGGCCCAGGCCAGTGCTTTCGACGGTGGAACCGTTGATGTCGAGGGCGAAGAGGGAGGCCGGCAAGTTGATGCCTTTCTCGTAAACCTTGTGGAGGCTGGTGCGCTCTATGCGCTTGCCGCGCACCACACCATTCATATCTGCAATCAGAAGGTCAACGTAGAGAACCTCAGGATGTTCCTTAAGGAACGCGTTCGCTTCGTTAAGCTGAACGGCACGCGGGGGTACCGACATGATGCAACACCTTTGTTGTTAAAAATATCAATCAAGGGGGGCTTGCAAGACCAGTCAACCGAAAAGCCATACTGATGTCAAGCCAACCCCATGATGCCCTGAAATGGCCCATCTACGGCAGATTTGCTGCAAATCGGGGCATGGCATTATCCGCTATTTCCCCGGTAAAGAGCTATCTCAAGCGTGCCGTGTTTTATTTTTTACGCGGGTGTTGTGTAAAAAAATGAACAAGGCTAAGCTCGGTCTCAACCCAGAACACAATAATACGAGGGTCACATGGTCCGCTTGCCGCGACCTGAAAGCACTGCGTGCGCAGTGCCATCGGGTACCTCCGCCGTTCATGCAAACTGCGTCGCTGTTGCTGCCGCCCTGGCCGCAATAATTGACGTTTGGCGTTCCCGGACCTGCCCTCGCAGCGGCTTGCCGCCCTTCGTTTCATCTTCCTGCCTTTTGAACTCATTTCGGATACAGCTGATTTCAGTGTATCCACTGTGGCTCTGCGCGGGGGTTTTTGCTTTAGCAATCTTCTCCATCCAGAATCAAGTCGCGGACCACCTTACCTCCTGAGGTATTTATGAGTAACAACCTCGACCAGCTCACCGATTGGTTGAAAGAGCACAAGATCACCGAAGTCGAATGCATGATCAGTGACCTGACCGGCATCACGCGCGGCAAGATTTCGCCTACCAACAAATTCATTGCCGAAAAGGGCATGCGCCTGCCCGAGAGCGTGCTGCTGCAGACCGTGACCGGCGACTACGTCGACGACGACATCTATTACGAATTGCTCGACCCGGCGGATATCGACATGATCTGCCGCCCTGACGAGAACGCCGTGTTCCTCGTGCCGTGGGCCATCGAGCCCACCGCGCAGGTGATCCACGACACCTACGACAAGAAGGGCAACCCGGTCGAACTGTCGCCGCGCAACGTGCTGAAAAAAGTGCTCAAGCTCTACGCCGACAAAGGCTGGCAGCCGATCGTCGCGCCGGAAATGGAGTTTTACCTCACCAAGCGCAGTGAAGACCCGGACTTCCCGCTGCAGCCGCCGGTAGGCCGTTCCGGTCGCCCGGAAACCGGCCGACAGTCGTTCTCGATCGAAGCGGCGAACGAATTCGACCCGTTGTTCGAAGACGTGTACGACTGGTGCGAGCTGCAGCAACTGGACCTCGACACGCTGATCCACGAAGACGGCACGGCGCAGATGGAAATCAACTTCCGTCATGGCGACGCCCTGCACCTGGCCGACCAGATCCTGGTGTTCAAGCGCACCATGCGCGAAGCAGCGCTCAAGCACAACGTGGCGGCCACCTTCATGGCCAAGCCGATGACCGGCGAGCCGGGCAGTGCCATGCACCTGCACCAGAGCGTGGTCGACGTGGCCACGGGCAAGAACATCTTCAGCAATGCAGATGGCAGCATGAGCGAACTGTTCCTGCACCACATTGGCGGCTTGCAGAAGTTCATCCCCGAGGCGCTGCCGCTGTTCGCCCCCAACGTCAATTCCTTCCGCCGCTTCCTGCCCGACACATCGGCGCCGGTCAACGTGGAATGGGGCGAAGAAAACCGCACCGTCGGTTTGCGTGTACCGGATGCCGGCCCGCAGAGCCGCCGGGTCGAGAACCGCCTGCCGGGCGCTGACGCCAACCCCTATCTGGCCATCGCCGCCAGCCTGCTGTGTGGCTACATCGGCATGGTCGAAGGTATCGAAGCCAGTGCGCCGGTGCAGGGCCGTGGTTACGAACGGCGCAACCTGCGCCTGCCGCTGACCATCGAAGATGCCCTGGAGCGCATGGAGAACAGCCGTGCGCTGGTGCAGTACTTGGGCAAGAAATTCATTACCGGCTATGTCGCCACCAAGCGCGCCGAGCACGAGAACTTCAAACGTGTAATCAGCTCCTGGGAGCGTGAGTTCCTGCTGTTTGCTGTCTGATCAACCCTGGCGCCGCAGGTGCGCGGCGGCCGAACTACGGAGAAGCCCATGAGCGTCAACAACCCGCAAACCCGTGAATGGCAAGCCCTGAGCGGGGAGCATCACCTGGCACCTTTCAGTGACTACAAGCAGCTGAAAGAGAAGGGGCCACGCATCATCACCAAGGCCCAGGGTGTGCATTTGTGGGACAGCGAGGGGCACAAGATTCTCGATGGCATGGCCGGCCTGTGGTGCGTGGCCGTGGGCTATGGCCGCGAAGAGCTGGTGCAGGCGGCAGAGAAGCAGATGCGTGAACTGCCGTACTACAACCTGTTCTTCCAGACCGCCCACCCGCCGGCGCTGGAGCTGGCCAAGGCGATCACCGAGGTGGCGCCGCAAGGCATGACCCATGTGTTCTTCACCGGCTCCGGCTCCGAAGGCAACGACACAGTGCTGCGTATGGTCCGCCATTACTGGGCGCTGCAGGGCAAGCCGCAGAAGCAGACCATCATCAGCCGCATCAACGGTTACCACGGTTCGACCGTCGCCGGCGCGAGCCTGGGTGGCATGAGCGGCATGCACGAGCAGGGTGGCCTGCCGATTCCGGGCATCGTGCACATCCCGCAGCCGTACTGGTTCGGCGAAGGCGGCGACATGACGGCGGACGAATTCGGGGTGTGGGCTGCCGAACAGCTGGAGCAGAAAATTCTGGAGGTCGGCGAGGACAACGTTGCCGCGTTCATCGCCGAGCCCATCCAGGGGGCCGGCGGCGTGATCATCCCGCCTGAGACCTACTGGCCGAAGGTGAAGGAGATTCTGGCCCGTTACGACATCCTGTTCGTCGCCGACGAAGTGATCTGCGGTTTCGGCCGGACCGGCGAGTGGTTCGGTTCCGACTACTACGGGCTGCAGCCCGACCTGATGACCATCGCCAAGGGCCTGACCTCCGGGTACATCCCCATGGGCGGGGTGATCGTGCGGGACACCGTGGCCAAGGTCATCAGCGAAGGGGGTGAGTTCAACCACGGTTTCACCTATTCGGGCCACCCGGTGGCCGCCGCCGTAGGCCTGGAAAACCTGCGCATCCTGCGCGACGAGCACATCGTCGAGAAGGCGCGCACGGAAGCGGCACCGTATTTGCAAAAGCGTTTGCGTGAGCTGCAGGACCACCCGCTGGTGGGCGAGGTGCGCGGCCTGGGCCTGCTCGGCGCGATCGAGCTGGTCAAGGACAAGGCCACCCGCAGCCGTTACGAAGGCAAGGGTGTGGGCATGATCTGCCGCAACTTCTGTTTCGAAAACGGCCTGATCATGCGCGCCGTGGGTGACACCATGATCATCGCGCCGCCGCTGGTGATCAGCCATGCAGAGATTGATGAGCTGGTAGAAAAGGCGCGCAAATGCCTGGACCTGACACTCGAAGCGATTCGGTGAGCGTTTGCTAGGCTAGCGAAGTGACATTAAGTCGTTACCAGGCCCTGCTTTCCTTGATACAGGGCCCGGTAACTTGCCAGACTAGCGACTGTTTCAGTCGCCGCACGCTCTGCACCGTGGGTTCTGGCAGCTGAACGGAAGGCTAAACAAAAATTCTGGAGCATTACGCATGAAGAAAATGGGCAAGACGTTGCTGGCCGCCGCCCTGATGGGCGCCATGGCCTCCGCTGTTCAGGCTGAAGACAAGGTGTTGAACGTCTACAACTGGTCGGACTACATCGCTCCGGACACCATCGCCAAGTTCGAGAAACAGACAGGCATCAAGGTCAAGTACGACGTCTTCGACAGCAACGAAACCCTAGAGGCCAAGTTGCTGGCTGGCAAGTCGGGCTACGACATCGTGGTGCCGTCCAACAACTTCCTGGCCAAGCAGATCAAGGCCGGCGTGTACGAAGAGCTGGACCGCTCCAAACTACCGAACTGGAAAAACCTCGACCCCGACCTGCTCAAGGCCGTGGGCGATGCCAGTGACAAGGGCAACAAGCACGCCTTCCCGTACATGTGGGGCTCGATCGGCATCGGCTACAACCCGGAGAAGGTCAAGGCCGCGCTGGGTGTGGACAAAATCGACTCGTGGGACGTGGTGTTCAAGCCAGAGAACATCGCCAAGCTCAAAAGCTGCGGCGTAAGCTTCCTCGACGCGCCGACCGAAATGCTGCCGGCCGCGCTGCACTACCTGGGCCTGCCGACCGACAGCACCAAGAAAGAAGACCTGAAGGCTGCCGAGGACCTGTTCCTCAAGATCCGCCCTTCGATCACCTACTTCCACTCGTCCAAGTACATTGGCGACATGGCCAACGGCAACATCTGCGTGGCCGTTGGCTACTCGGGTGACCTGGAGCAGTCCAAGGCCCGTGCCCATGAAGCCGGCGACAAGGTCAAAGTGGACTACGTGATTCCGAAAGAAGGCGCCGGTACTTTCTACGACATGGTCGCCATCCCCAAGGATGCCGAGCATAAAGACGCTGCCTACCAGTTCATGAACTTCCTGATGCAGCCGGAAATCATGGCTGAAATCACCAACGCCGTGCGCTTCCCGAACGGTAACCAGGCCGCGACCCCGTTGGTCGACAAAGACATCACCAGCGACCCGAGCATCTACCCGCCTGCCGACGTGAAGAAAAAGCTGTACGCGATCGCCGCGCCTGATGCTTCGGTACAGCGTGTGATCACCCGCAGCTGGACCAAGATCAAATCGGGCAAATAAGCCCGGTGACAGTACCTCCGGGCCGGTAAATGCCGGCCCAGAGGCTTTGAAAGGCAATTGTTCATTGCGGCATCGAAGCTGCGAAGGTAAGTTGCGCGCCGGTTTTGCGTGTGCGGCAGCATTGTCGCTACCCAGGCACTGATTGTGAGGACCACCCACTTGTCTATTTCTGTATTCCGCAAGGCCTTGCTGGCCGGCGCGGGCCTGACGCTGGCATGCAGCGTCCAAGCGGCGCCAACGGTGCACTTCTATAACTGGTCCGACTACATCGGCCCGACCACACTCGCGGACTTCGAGAAAGCCACGGGCATCAAGCCCGTGCAGGATGTGTTCGACTCCAACGAAACCCTGGAAGGCAAGCTGCTGGCCGGTAATACCGGCTACGACGTGGTTGTGCCGTCCAACCATTTCCTCGGCAAGCAGATCAAGGCGGGCGCGTTCCAGAAGCTCGACAAGAGCCTGCTGCCCAACTATTCGAACCTCGACCCGGCGCTGATGAAGCGCCTGGAAAAGAACGACCCGGGCAACCAGTACGCGGTGCCCTACCTGTGGGGCACCAACGGCATCGGCTACAACGTCGACAAGGTGAAAGCCGCCCTGGGCGTGGACACCATCGACTCGTGGGCCGTGCTGTTCGAGCCCGAGAACATGAAGAAGCTGTCCAAGTGCGGGGTAGCCTTCCTCGACTCGGCGGACGAAATGCTCCCGGCGGTGCTCAACTACATGGGCCTGAACCCCAACAGTACCAACCCCAAGGATTACGCCAAGGCCGAGCAGAAGCTGCTGGCCGTGCGTCCTTATGTGACCTACTTCCATTCGTCCAAATACATCACCGACCTGGCCAATGGCGACATCTGCGTCGCGGCGGGCTTCTCGGGTGATGTTTTCCAGGCCAAGGCCCGCGCTGAAGAAGCGAAGAAGGGCGTGAACCTGGCTTACGCCATTCCCAAGGAAGGCGGCAACCTCTGGTTCGATGTACTGGCGATTCCCAAGGACGCCAGGAACGTCAAAGAGGCGCATGCCTTCATCAACTATTTGCTGAAACCTGAGGTTATCGCCCAGGTCAGTGATTACGTCGGTTACGCCAACCCGAACCCCAAGGCTGGCGACCTGATGGACCAGGCCGTGAGGACTGACGCCGCGGTTTACCCACCGCAGGAAGTGCTGGACAAGATGTTCGTCAATTCAGAGTTGCCACCCAAGGTGCAACGGCTGATGACCCGCAGCTGGACCAAGGTCAAGTCGGGCAAGTAACAATCCAGACCCGCGCCGGCGCCTGCCAGGCAGGCCGCGCGGGCACAAAAATCTTGTTGGGAGTTTCACTCATGGCAGTTGCCTCCGGTGCCTATAAAAAAGCCCTCGAGGGTGGCCAGCAACCCAAGCAGGTGCTGGTCAAGATCGACCGGGTCACTAAAAAATTCGACGAAACCGTAGCCGTGGACGATGTGTCCCTGGAAATCCGCAAGGGCGAGATCTTCGCCCTGCTCGGTGGCTCCGGTTCCGGCAAGTCCACCTTGCTGCGCATGCTGGCAGGCTTCGAACGCCCGACCGAAGGGCGGATCTACCTCGATGGCGTCGACATCACCGACATGCCGCCGTACGAGCGGCCGATCAACATGATGTTCCAGTCGTACGCCTTGTTCCCGCACATGAGCGTGGCGCAGAACATCGCCTTCGGCCTGCAGCAGGACAAAATGCCCAAGGCCGAGATCGACGCCCGCGTGGCCGAGATGCTCAAGCTGGTGCACATGACCCAGTACGCCAAGCGCAAGCCGCACCAGCTGTCTGGCGGCCAGCGCCAGCGCGTGGCCCTGGCCCGCTCGCTGGCCAAGCGCCCGAAGCTGCTGCTGCTTGACGAGCCTATGGGTGCGCTGGACAAGAAACTGCGCTCGCAGATGCAGCTGGAACTGGTCGAGATCATCGAGCGCGTGGGGGTGACCTGCGTGATGGTGACCCACGACCAGGAAGAGGCCATGACCATGGCCCAGCGCATCGCCATCATGCACCTGGGCTGGATTGCCCAGATCGGTTCGCCGGTCGATATCTACGAAACGCCTACCAGCCGCCTGGTGTGCGAGTTCATCGGCAACGTCAACCTGTTCGAAGGCGATGTGGTCGATGACGCCGAGGGCTACGCGATCATTGCCAGCCCGGAACTGGAGCGCAAGATCTACGTTGGCCACGGCATCACCACCTCGGTGGAAGACAAGCACATCACCTATGCCCTGCGCCCGGAGAAACTGCTGGTGACCACCAAGCAGCCGGAGTTCGAGCACAACTGGTCGCGTGGCAAGGTGCACGATATCGCCTACCTGGGTGGCCACTCGGTGTTCTACGTCGAGCTGCCCAGCGGCAAGGTGGTCCAGTCGTTCGTCGCCAACGCCGAGCGCCAAGGCGCGCGGCCGACCTGGGGCGATGAAGTGTATGTGTGGTGGGAAGACGACAGCGGCGTGGTACTGCGGTCATGAAACTGCGCAAGCTCAAGCGAGCCTTCCAGCGCATAACCCCGCAGGGGCGGCACCTGGTGATCGGCGTGCCGTTCATCTGGCTGTTCCTGTTCTTCATGCTGCCGTTCTTCATCGTGCTGAAGATCAGCTTCGCCGAAGCCGACGTGGCGATCCCGCCCTACACCGAGATCTACACCTACGTCGAAGACAAGATCCAGCTGGTCCTGAACCTGGCCAACTACGGCTTGCTGACCGAGGATGAGCTGTATATTTCCGCTTACCTGGGTTCGCTGAAAATGGCGTTCTTCAGCACCCTGCTGTGCCTGCTGATCGGCTACCCGATGGCCTACGCCATTGCCAACGCCAAGAAGGAAACGCAGACGGTCCTGCTGTTGCTGATCATGATGCCGACCTGGACGGCGATCCTGATCCGCGTCTACGCCTGGATGGGCATTCTCAGCAACAACGGGCTGCTCAATGGCTTCCTGATGTGGACGGGGCTGATCGACCAGCCGTTGCAGATCCTCAACACCAACCTGGCGGTGTACATCGGCGTGGTCTATTCGTACCTGCCGTTCATGATCCTGCCGCTGTTCGCCAACCTGGTAAAGCACGACCCGTCGCTGCTGGAGGCCGCTTCGGACCTGGGTTCGAGTACCTTCAACAGCTTCTGGAAGATCACCGTGCCGCTGTCGAAGAACGGCATCATCGCCGGCTGCATGCTGGTGTTCATCCCGGTGGTGGGCGAGTTCGTCATCCCCGAGCTGCTCGGCGGCCCGGAAACCCTGATGATCGGCAAGGTGCTGTGGCAAGAGTTCTTCAACAACCGTGACTGGCCGGTGGCCTCTGCCCTGGCGGTAGTGATGCTGGCGATCCTGATCGTGCCCATCCTGCTGTTCAACCGTAGCCAGGCCAAAGAGATGGAGGGCCGCGCATGAAACGCTTCAGTTTCTCCAAGCTGATGCTGGTGCTGGGCTTGCTGTTCATCTACCTGCCGATGCTGATCCTGGTGATCTACTCGTTCAACGCCTCCAAGCTGGTGACGGTGTGGGGCGGCTGGTCGGTGAAGTGGTATGTCGGCCTGCTCGACAACACCCAACTGATGGGTTCGGTGATGCGCTCGCTGGAAATTGCCTGCTACACGGCGGTGGCAGCGGTGGCGCTGGGTACCCTGGCCGCGTTCGTGCTGACCCGCGTCACCCGCTTCAAGGGCCGCACGCTGTTCGGCGGCCTGGTCACCGCACCGTTGGTGATGCCCGAGGTGATCACCGGCCTGTCGCTGTTGCTGCTGTTCGTGGCCATGGCGCAAATGATCGGCTGGCCGCAGGAGCGTGGCATCGTCACCATCTGGATCGCCCATACCACGTTCTGCGCCGCGTATGTGGCGGTGGTGGTGTCGGCGCGCCTGCGTGAGCTGGACTTGTCGATCGAGGAAGCGGCGATGGACCTGGGTGCCAAGCCGTGGAAGGTGTTCTTCCTGATCACCATCCCGATGATCGCGCCATCGCTGGCGGCGGGGGGCATGATGTCGTTCGCGCTGTCGCTGGACGACCTGGTATTGGCCAGCTTCGTTTCCGGGCCTGGTTCGACCACCTTGCCGATGGAAGTGTTCTCGGCGGTGCGCCTGGGTGTGAAGCCCGAGATCAACGCCGTGGCCAGCCTGATTCTGCTGTCGGTGTCGCTGGTGACCTTCTTTGTCTGGTTCTTCAGCCGCCGTGCCGAAGAGAACCGCCGCCGGGCGATTCAGCAGGCGATCGAAGAGGGTGCAGCAGCGAACGCTTCACAGCCGCAGGTCAAGCGCCCGACGCAAGTGGCGGCTTCGGCCTGATCCGGCCCTTTCGCGGGCTTGCCCGCTCCCACAGGTACAGCGCAGGCTTTGAGACTGCGCTGTACCTGTGGGAGCGGGCAAGCCCGCGAAAGCCCCAGCACCGATTCAAAGCCATACCGCATCCCAGTGTGGATAATCCCTGACACTCCGGACCAAGCCTGCCCTCAAGGGATTGGCGACGATGTAACGGGCCACATGCACCACATTCTCTTCCCGCCGCAGTGCATGGTCGTGGTACCCCGGTTGCCATATCGGCTTGTGCCTGACGCGCATCAGTGTCGCCAATGCCACGTCCTTCACTTCGATCAACCAATGCAGATGGTCCGGCATCACTACCCAGGCCAATGACCGGCAGTCCTGAATATCATTTGAGATCCGCAGATGTTTGACCACCAGCCGGGCATGGTGAAAGTCGAGGAAAAGTGTCTTTCGCTGTTGCGTGATGGTGGTCAGCATGTAGAGCCTGCCTGGCTCGGAGAAGCGCCCAAGGCGCAGCAGATGGGATTCGGCTAACGGCATTGTGATCTTCCTTGAAGTTGAACCTCCCTTTGAAAGCAGTGGCTGAAGCGGGGTGGCCGGGTGGTTGGTGGTTTCCGGATATAACTGAAGCATGTGCTTGGCTGTGCCGGCCCTTTCGCGGGCACGCCCGCTCCCACAGGTACAGCGCAAGTCTCAGGGCCTGCGCTGTACCTGTGGGAGCGGGCAAGCCCGCGAAGAGGCCCTGATGGCGTACGACTTTTCATCAACCTGAGCCCAAAGCTTCAATCGGCGCTGCTTGGGAATTATCCTACGAGCCGAGTGGAAGCTGCTCTGTTGTAGGGGAAATGCCCCAGGGCTAATGTCGTTGGGTCGCCAGTACTGGCGACTGGGTGTGAGAACCCAACGATATAGTGCTTCCGTCATGGCAGCCGTGCGCGGGCAGACCCAGGTCTGGCTGCGTTCCTATATCCGCGGTTTCTCACCTCGCGTACGGTTGCCGCCCCATCCGTGAGAAAGATGCAGGTGGCAGCTCCATACCTTGATATAGGAGATCCGCCATGACCATTAATCACCTGTCACAAAGCAGCACCGTGGGTAAAGAAACCTGCATGGAGCTTTTCCGCGTACAGGCCAACATCCCCTTCAATCATGCTTTCTCCGAACTCTCCGTCATGCTCGGCTGTATCAATCACCTGACAACCGAAGCCGAGATGGAAAATGATCGGCTGGCAGGTAGTGCAGCAAGAATTCTCAGTGGCTTTGCCAAAGCCCTCATTGATGACATTGAGCTTGGCCTTAATAAGGCCTCAGTTCAGGTCTGACCTGTACCGGCCCTTTCGCGGGCACGCCCGCTCCCACAGGTACAGCGAAGTCTCAGGGCCTGCGCTGTACCTGTGGGAGCGGGCGTGCCCGCGAAGGCCCCAGCACCGATTCAAAGCCATACCGCATCCCAGTGTGGATAATCCCTGACACTCCGGACCAAGCCTGCCCTCAAGGGATTGGCAACGATGTACCGGGCCACATGCACCACATTCTCTTCCCGCCGCAGTGCATGGTCGTGATACCCCGGTTGCCATATCGGCTTGTGCCTGACACCTGCCTTGCGCAAGGCAATGGCTGCGCGTGATTTGAACTTGCGCATCAGTGTCGCCAATGCCACTTCCTTCAGTTCGATCAACCAATGCAGATGGTCCGGCATCACTACCCAGGCCAATGACCGGCAGTCCTGAATATCATTTGAGATCCGCAGATGTTTGACCACCAGCCGGGCATGGTGAAAGTCGAGGAAAAGTGACTTTCGCTGTTGCGTGATGGTGGTCAGCATGTAGAGCCTGCCTGGCTCGGAAAAGCGCCCACGGCGCAGCAGATGGGATTCGGCTAACGGCATTGTGATCTTCCTTGAAATTGAACCTCCCTTTGAAAGTAGTGGCTGAAGCGGGGTGGCCGGGTGGTTGGTGGTTTCCGGATATGACTGAAGCATGTGCTTGGCTGTGCCGGCCCTTTTGCGGGCTTGCCCGCTCCCACAGGAAAAGCGCAGGCCCTGAGACTTGCGCTTTTCCTGTGGGAGCGGGCGTGCCCGCGAAGAGGCCGGCGCAAGCGCCGAAACTGCCGAACTGACCCCCGTCAGTGATGTTTATCGAACCCTGAACTACGCTGACAGTCGCATCCCACAAACCATTTGTGCGCAAGCAAGGAGCCTGCATGACGTTGATACGTCCGCTGTCGGTCGTTTGCCTGGGGCTGCTGTGCATGCTCGCCGGGTGTAGCAAGGAAGAGGTGCCTGAAACATTGCCGCGGGTGGGCGTGCAGCAGGTTCAACCCACCGATTTCGCCGCCAGGGTCACCCTGACCGGCGATGTACAGGCGCGGGTGCAGACGGACCTGTCGTTCCGTGTGGGGGGCAAGATCATTTCGCGCAGCGTCGATGTGGGTGACCACGTCAAGGCCAACCAGGTGCTCGCACGCCTGGACCCGAAAGACCTGCAGAACAACGTGAATTCGGCCAAGGCCGAGGTGTTTGCCGCGCAGGCGCGGGTCACCCAGACCCGTGCGGCCTTCGTGCGCCAGCAAAAACTGCTGCCCAAGGGCTACACCAGCAAAAGCGAATACGATGCCGCCGAAGCGGCGCTGCGCAGCAACCAGAGCGCGCTCAAGGCGGCCCAGGCTCAACTGGCCAGTGCCAATGAACAACTCGGCTACACCGCGCTGGTCTCCGAGGCCGCCGGGGTGATCACCGCGCGGCAGGCCGAAGTAGGCCAGGTGGTGCAGGCGACCATGCCGATCTTCAGCCTGGCCGTCGATGGCGACCGCGATGCCGTGTTCAATGTGTACGAATCCTTGCTGGTGGCACCGCCCGGCAACGCCGAAATACTCGTCCGCCTGTTGGACGACCCCAAGGTCCAGGCGCGCGGTGTGATCCGCGAAATCACGCCCACCGTGTCGGCGCAAAGCGGCACGGTACAGGTCAAGGTGGCCCTGAAGGATGTACCCGCCGAAATGCAGCTGGGCGCGCCGGTGACGGCCAGCACCACTACCGTGGGGCGGCCGAGCATCGAACTGCCGTGGTCGGCCTTGACCAAGGCCCTGCACGCACCTGCCGTGTGGGTAGTGGGTGAGGGTGACAAGGTCGAACTGCGCAAGGTCGAAGTCGGCCGCTACCTGACTGGCAAGGTGGTCATCGCCAGCGGCTTGCAGGCGGGCGAAACCGTGGTGGTCAACGGCAGCCAGCTGTTGCACCCCGGCATGCAGGTGGAGAAGGTGGATGCCAAACGCCCAGGGGGTGAGCTATGACACGGCTGCTGCTGATACTGTCAGCCGGCATGCTGCTGGCTGCCTGCGAGGGTGACGAGCAAGCCCCAGAGCCGATCCGGCCGGTGCTGTCGGTGAAGGTCGAGCCGCAGGTGCAGACGCAACTGGGCCGCTTCGCTGGCAATATCGAGGCACGCTTCGAGAGCACCTTGGGCTTCCGCGTAGCCGGGCGCATTGCCCGGCGTTGGCTGGACGTGGGAGCCCAGGTCAAACCGGGCGATACCTTGGCCACCCTCGACCCCACCGACCAGCAGAACCAACTGCGTGCCGCCGAAGGCGACCTGGCCAGGGTGCAGGCGCAATGGATCAATGCCCAGGCCGATGCCCGTCGCCAGCAACAGCTGTACGACCGTGGGGTGGGTGCCCAGGCGCAGCTGGATGTCGCCCAGACCAACCTGAAAACCACCAGCGCGACGCTGGAGCAGGCGCGCGCCTCTGTCAGCCAGGCCCGTGACCAGCTCGGCTACAGCACCCTGCGTAGCGACCATGCAGCGGTCATCACGGCGTGGCAGGCCGAGGCCGGGCAGACGGTCACCGCCGGGCAGGCCGTGGTGACCCTGGCCCGGCCTGATGTGAAGGAGGCGGTGATCGACTTGCCGATCAGCCTGGCAGAGCAACTGGACAAAGGGCTGACCTTCACCGTCGCCTCGCAACTCGACCCGACCATCAACACCACCGCTACCCTGCGCGAGCTGGAGCCGCAGGCCGACCCCACGACCCGTACCCGCCGTGCGCGCCTGACCTTGGCAAACACCCCGGCAGCCTTCCACCTGGGCACCGCGGTCAGTGTGACCCTGACCTCGCAAGTGTCGCCGCGCAGCGAGCTGCCCTTGAGTGCCTTGCTCGAACGCGACGGCAAGACCCAGGTGTGGGTCATCGACACCCGGCAGAAAACGGTCGGCACCCGTGACGTGACCCTGATCGACCGTAATTCCGACAGCATCGTCGTGGCCTCTGGCGTGCAGCCTGGTGAACGTGTGGTGACTGCGGGCGTGAACAGCCTCAAGCCTGGCCAGAAGGTCGCTTTCGACGAGGATGCGCAATGAAAGGAAGCTTCAACCTGTCCGACTGGGCACTCAAGCATCAATCGTTCGTCTGGTACCTGATGTTCGTCGCCCTGTTGATGGGGATTTTTTCCTACTTCAACCTAGGCCGTGAAGAAGACCCGTCGTTCACCATCAAGACCATGGTCATCCAGACCCGCTGGCCCGGTGCGACCCAGGACGAGACCCTGTACCAGGTCACCGACCGTATCGAAAAGAAGCTCGAAGAACTCGACTCGCTCGACTACACCAAGAGCTACACCCGGCCGGGCGAATCCACGGTCTACGTGTACCTGCGTGATACCACCAAGGCCGAGGATATCCCGCAAATCTGGTACCAGGTGCGCAAGAAGATCCAGGACATCCGTGGCCAGTTCCCTGCTGGCATCCAGGGGCCTGGGTTCAACGACGAGTTCGGCGATGTGTTCGGTTCGATCTATGCCTTCACCGCCGACGGCCTTACCCTTCGCCAGCTGCGTGACTATGTGGAGCAGGCCCGGGCAGAAGTGCGTGATGTACCCAATATCGGCAAGATCGAGTTCATCGGCACCCAGGATGAAGTGCTGTACCTGAACTTCTCCACCCGCAAGCTGGCCGCCCTGGGCATTGACCAGCGCCAGGTGATGCAGGCCCTGCAAGCGCAGAACGCGGTCACCCCGGCGGGGGTGATAGAGGCCGGGCCAGAGCGCATCTCGGTGCGAACCTCCGGGCAGTTCGCCTCGGAAAAGGACCTGCAAACCGTCAACCTGAAGATCAATGACCGCTTCTTCCGCCTGGCCGATATTGCCGCTATCGAGCGCGGTTATGTCGACCCGCCTTCACCGATGTTCCGCTACAACGGCCAGACCGCCATTGGCCTGGCCATTGGCATGAAGGCCGGCGGCAACGTGCAGGCGTTCGGCGCCGCACTGAAAAACCGCATGGACCAGGTGATCCAGGACCTGCCGATAGGCGTTGGCGTGCACACCGTGTCGGACCAGGCCGTGGTCGTCAAGAAGGCGGTTGGCGGCTTCACCAGCGCGCTGTTCGAAGCGGTGGTGATCGTGCTGGCGGTAAGCTTTGTCAGCCTTGGCATGCGCGCGGGGCTGGTGGTGGCCTGCTCGATACCCTTGGTGCTGGCGATGGTGTTCGTGTTCATGGAATACAGCGGTATCACCATGCAGCGGATTTCGCTGGGCGCGCTGATCATTGCCCTGGGCTTGCTGGTGGACGATGCGATGATCACCGTGGAGGTCATGGTCACCCGGCTGGAAATGGGCGACAGCAAGGAGCAGGCGGCCACGTTCGCCTACACCTCCACGGCCTTCCCGATGCTTACCGGTACCCTGGTCACGGTGGCCGGCTTTGTGCCGATCGGCCTTAACGCCAGTTCCGCAGGCGAGTACACCTTCACCTTGTTCGCGGTAATCGCCGTGGCCTTGCTGGTGTCCTGGGTGGTGGCGGTGTTCTTCGCCCCGGTGCTGGGGGTGCACATTCTGAGCAGCAGCAAGGTCAAGGCTCACGAAGCCAAGCCTGGGCGCGTGGCCAGGGCGTTCGAGGGTGGGCTGCTGTGGTGCATGCGCCATCGCTGGCTGACCATCATCGGTACCATCCTGCTGTTTGCTCTGGCGCTGTTCAGCATGCGCTTCGTGCAGAACCAGTTCTTCCCCGCGTCGGACCGCCCGGAGATCCTGGTCGACCTGAACCTGCCGCAGAACGCTTCGATCGAGGAGACGCGCAAGGTGGTCGACCGCTTCGAAGCGCGCCTCAAGGACGACCCGGACCTGGTGCACTGGAGCACCTACATCGGCCAGGGCGCCGTGCGGTTCTACCTGCCGCTCGACCAGCAGTTGCAAAACCCGTATTACGCCCAGCTGGTGATTGTCAGCAAGGGCCTGGAAGAGCGCCAGGGCATGATCGAGCGTTTGCAGAAAATCCTGCGTGAAGAGTTCGTCGGCATCGGCACCAACGTGCAATCGCTGGAAATGGGCCCACCGGTGGGGCGGCCGATCCAGTACCGGGTCAGCGGCACCAGTATCGACGAGGTGCGCAAGCACGCCATCGACCTGGCGACCTTGCTCAACCAGAACCGCAACATAGGCGAGATGATCTACGACTGGAACGAGCCTGGCAAAGTACTGCGCGTGGACATTGCCCAGGACAAGGCGCGCCAGCTGGGGCTGTCGTCGGAAGATGTGGCCAACGTGATGAACAGCATCGTCAGCGGTGTGCAGATCACCCAGGTCAACGACAGCATCTACCTGATCGACGTGGTCGCGCGTGCCGAGGACAGCGAGCGTGGTTCGCCCGATACCCTGCAGAACCTGCAGATCCTGACCTCCAACGGCACCTCGATTCCGCTGCTGTCGTTCGCCACCGTGCGCTACGAGCTGGAGCAGCCGCTGGTGTGGCGGCGTGACCGCAAGCCAACCATCACCATCAAGGCCTCGGTCAACGGCGACATTCAACCCACCGACCTGGTGGCGCAACTGAAGCCGAAAATCGACGAGTTCGCCAGCAAGCTGCCGGTAGGCTACGAAGTGGCCACGGGCGGTACCGTGGAGGAGAGTGGCAAGGCCCAAGGGCCGATCGCCAAGGTCATCCCGCTGATGCTGTTCCTCATGGCCACGTTCCTGATGATCCAGCTGCACAGCGTGCAGAAGCTGTTCCTGGTGATCAGCGTGGCGCCACTGGGGCTGATCGGCGTGGTGCTGGCGCTGGTGCCTACCGGTACGCCAATGGGCTTTGTAGCGATTCTCGGCATCCTGGCGCTCGCCGGTATCATCATCCGCAACTCGGTGATTCTGGTTACCCAGATCGATGAGTTCGAGGCGCAGGGCTATGCCCCTTGGGACGCGGTGGTGGAGGCCACCAACCACCGTCGCCGGCCGATCCTGCTGACGGCAGCCGCAGCGAGCCTGGGCATGATCCCGATTGCACGTGAAGTGTTCTGGGGGCCGATGGCCTACGCCATGATTGGCGGCATCATCAGTGCAACGCTGCTGACGCTGCTGTTCCTGCCGGCCTTGTACGTGGCCTGGTACAAAATCCGCGAGCCACAGAAGCAAAACTGAAGGCTCAAGGCTCTATCGCCGGCAAGCCAGCTTCCACAGGACCGCGCAAAGCTCAGACCCGAGGTGCCACCCTGTGGGAGCGGGCGTGCCCGCGAACACCGGCGTAGCCGGTGCCAAGTACCGCGTGGGATTCTTCGCGGGCCAGCCCCACGGGGATCGCATCAGGGCTGACAGGTGTTTGCCACAAGGTATGCAGCGCCTGTTAGAGCGAGCGCCGCCCGCGCGGCGCATCGCGAGCTGCGCTCGCTCCTACGTTTGTTTCGGGCCAATTAT
>NZ_QJRK01000076.1:0-17404 GCF_003205245.1 Pseudomonas sp. MB-090624
ATTTCTGAGATGGACTTTGAGCTGGCATTTGTCAGGGATTGCCAGGTTGCTGCCTCGATCACGGACAGCGTGGTTAATCGGAAACCTTGCGGAATGTGTGGGTTCTTGGGCGGATGATCATTGACGTTAGTCCGAACGTAGGGGTGCGGGCAGCGTAATCCGAACGTACAGCAGTTATGGACACCATCTAATCTCTGCCTCTCTGGGAAAGACCTTCAACGTCCTGATTTCCATCCATGCGAACATGAGTGACTACAACTACGTTAAGTCGGTGAACGTCTAGAAATGCTTCGGCTAGCCTACGCTCCGTCCTGGAGCCTGTATGCTGAAAGCGAAAGTCAGGGGCATTTGTAGGAATCAGCGATGAAAATAACCGGAAGAGCTGAGGTCGAGACCGTTACAGACGTCGTGTGCGATGTATGCAGTTGCTCCACCCGCTTGGATACTGACGGGCATCAGTTCGGCACACTGGGGCTATGGCACTGCCCATGATGGGGAGCGCTATGAGCTGCACAGCTGTCATACCCATATTGAATGGAGCCCACTGCAGGAGCCAAGCTACTCTGGCTGGCGTAACCAGGGATTACGAGATCCTCTCAGTTGTAACTGGTGCCCCAGGCCCTACGGGCGGAGATATGCGATGAAGGGTCGACGGAAAATAAAGACTGACAGATGGCTTCTAAAATCGACAATTGAAGACGGCGCACGAGAGATTCTGCTTGCTCGGTCTGAGAAACAAGGAAGATTGCTCGACATTGCCGCGCAAAGTGGCAAAAAAATGGAGCCCGCTGGGCGACTGTGTGGCTGAAAGGCAGGATTCACCTTTGAGGGGTGCAACATGAACAAAACTGAAATAATCGCGTTTTGCCCCATTGCACCATTGGGTTGCTGGAGCTTCGTCCATCGGTGTTTCGTTGGAAGGTGCCAGCAGGCATTAGCACTAGCTACGCATGTGCTTGGATCTCGAACGCTTGCCGTACTCTGGCTGTACAAGCCCGCCATCGGATTAGCACATCAAGTGCCTTGCAGCATACTGATGACTAGATCGGGCTATGAGCAAGTGAACACGCTTTTGGGGCGAATTGAACATTGTGTATACATTTAACGCCTTCAGCCCGGGGCAGACGCGCAATGAGCTCTTCTATGGCGCCGACTCGTCCAGCGGCAGCCTATGGCCTTAACCAAGTGGATCAATGGATCGAGCTCAGTCATTTACAAATTTCAGCAATCGACACGTAGTACACGTCCGCATCATTACGACCTCAACCTCCCACACATGTCACACGCTTGCGGGGCACGTCGAAGTGCACTCATGCCTCGAGGCAATCTGCTATAGTCGCCCTATAGCCCCGCTTGGTGAATTGCTGTGCGTCGGATTGGATTGATCCTGGTAATGATTGCTAGCCTCGTGCTGCCGACCTTCGGCGGTATGGCTTTCAGCATGCCGGCACAACCTTGCCCGATGCAGAGCGCCGATCATCAGGGCCATGCAACGGCCGATGCTCCGTGCTGCGAGCAAATGGACACGTCTGATGGGGTGGCCAATAAGTCTCCCTGCAAATCCGGCCAGGAATGCAAGACCGGAGGACTTCTCCAGACCAATGTGATCAAGAGCATATCCCCTCTTCCCTCACGCCCCGAAATATTGCTGACACAGTCGGTGATTAAGCGAGAGCCAGCAGGACTCTGGCGCCCTCCTCGTTTCGTCTAATGCAGTGATCATCCCGCGCCTTACAGTCAGGCGCATCGTCGCGGCCACGTTTCGTAGCTGCGACCTCGATCAATCGCATTGGAGGCGAAAGCATGTCCGCTTTCCTTTTTCCACGCCGTGGCTATCTCGGTGTGTTGGCTGCCGCATTCTGGGCAGCTCCCTGGCTTGCCGCGCAGGCGCAGCCCCTAACCTTCGAACGAGCCCAAGCTCTGGCCGAGCAGAGTGCCCCTGAGAACCTCGCGCGCCAGGCGCAGGTGGCTTCGGCACAACAGGCTGTAGGGCCCGCAGACGCCCTGCCCGATCCCAAGCTGATTCTAGGCATCGACAACCTGCCGATCGAAGGCCCTGACCGTTACACACTTAATCGTGACTCCATGACCATGCGCCGCATTGGGCTCATGCAGGAAGTCCCCAACAGTGACAAGCGTCAGGCTCGGCGCCAGGTGGCCGAGGCTTCAGTTGTCCGAGCCGAGGCCGAGCAGCGTGCCATGCAGTTGGAGATCAAGCGCCAGACAGCAGTGAGCTGGCTGGACGTGTACTACGCCGAACGCAGTGTTGGCCTCTTCGATCAACTGGACCGTCAGATCGAGATGCTCCGCTCGACCGTGCAATCGCTGATTGCCGGCGGTAGTGCTCAGCCTGGCGAGCTGTTGCAGGCCGACCAGGAAGCTTTGGCGTTACAAGATCGGCGAGATGAACTGAATCGCGATGTGGCAGTAGCTCGTGCCAAGCTGCGCCGCTGGATAGGCAACGAGGCTGACCAGCCTTTGCAAGGAGGTGTTCCCAATCTGAACCTGGTGGTACCGCACCTGCAGCAACGCATTGCCTCACACCCTGAGTTGCGCGCTGCCTCCGCCCGAGTCGGCGAGGCTAGCGCCGAGCTGAACGAGGCCATCGCCGAGAAGACCCCCGACTGGGGTGTTGAGTTTGCCTACAACAATCGCGACAACCAATTCGGCGATATGGTGATGGTGCAATTTACCTTCGACCTGCCGTTGTTCGTAGGCACACGTCAGGGGCCCAAGATCAACGCCAGACAACAAAGCGTGTCGCAGATGGAAGCCGAGCAGGAAGCATTACTGCGCGCCCATCAGGCTGAGCTGGAAGGCGGTATTGCCGAGCTTGAGCAACTGCGCAGGACCTTGTCACGCACCGAAAAAACCTTGATCCCGCTTGCAAGCAAACGTGCCGATCTCGAACTTGCCGCTTACCAGGCCGGCAACAGCCAGCTGACATCCGTCCTCACCGCCCAGCGCGACCTGATCGAGGCTCAGCTACGGCAGATTGAACAGCAGCGCAAGCTGAGCCAGCTCTCCGCAAGCCTGTACTACGCCTATGTGGAGGGACTGAAATGAAGATATCGGCATTTGGTTTTGCGGTCGCCTTGCTGGCCGTGGGCATTGGCGCGGCGGGCGGTGGCTACTGGCTGGCCCAGCGGCAAGCCAAACACGAGATCCTGCCTAGCTCCGCACCGACGGACGAGCGCAAGGTGCTCTATTGGTACGACCCGATGCAGCCTGAGCAGCGCTTCGATAAGCCGGGCAAGTCACCTTTCATGGATATGGAACTTGTCCCTAAATACGCAGGATCCGAGCAGGATCCGTCTGTCCTGAGCATCCCCGCTCAAGCCGTGCAGAACCTCGGAATGCGAACCTCGATGGTGATCCGAGGTGTACTGCCCTCGGATATCGAGGCGGTGGGTTCCCTGGCCTATAACCAGCGAGAAGTGGCGAACCTCCAGGCCCGCGCCGGCGGATTCGTCGAGCGGGTTTACGGTCGCGCCCCGGGCGATGTGCTGCCTGCCGGAGCCCCCCTGGTCGACCTGCTGATTCCCGAATGGTCCGCCGCGCAGTTGGAGTTCCTGGCGGTACTGCGTACCGCTGACACTCGCTTGATAAGTGCGGCCCAAGAGCGCCTGCGCCTGCTTGGCATGCCTCAAACGTTGATCGAGCAGGTCCGCCGCAGCGGCAGACCACGGGCGGTGCAAACCCTCACCACACCTATCAGCGGCGAGCTCCAAGCCTTGCAGGTACGCGCCGGGATGACCGTCGAAGCCGGGCAGGATCTGGCGTTGATTAACGGGCTATCCAGTGTCTGGCTCGATGCGGCGATACCCGAGGCCATGGCCGGAAGTATCCAGGTCGGGGACGAGATCCGCGCCAACCTGACGGCCTTTCCTGATCGACCGCTGCTGGGCCGCGTCATAGCCTTGCTGCCGAGTGCCGATCCGCAAACACGCACGCTCACGGTACGCAGCGAGCTACCCAACCCTGCCGGTAAGTTGCGCCCCGGCATGTTCGCCGCCGTACGCCTGAACAGTGCCGTCGAACAATCCACGCTTCTTGTGCCGAGTGAAGCCGTGATTCGCACCGGGAAGCGTGCGTTGGTGATGCTGGTAGAAGGCGATGGGCGCTACCGCCCCCTGGAAATAACCTTGGGCCGCGAGGCTGATGGGCGTCTGGAGGTGTTGTCCGGTCTTGAGGAGGGTCAGGCGGTCGTTACCTCCGGCCAGTTCCTCATCGATTCGGAGGCCAGCCTACAGGGTGTCATGGCCAGCCATGCCGAGCAGGACAATAAGAAGGAACTACATGAGGCCCATGGTGTGATTCGTGCTCTGGACGCGGAGTCAGTCACCCTGGAGCACGGGCCCTTCGAGAGCCTGAATATGCCAGGTATGACCATGGCTTTTCCATTGGTCAGCTCAGAAGTAGCTGTGGGACTTAAGCCAGGAGATCACGTACGTATCGGCGCCCGCCAGAAAAACTCCGGCCTGATGATCGAGCAGCTCAGCAAGGAAGGAGACCAGCCATGATCGCACGCCTGATCCACTGGTCTATCGGCAATCGCTTTCTGGTGCTGCTGGCGACCCTGTTCATCACCGCCCTGGGCATCTGGTCGCTGCGCAACACGCCGTTGGATGCACTGCCGGATCTGTCCGACACCCAGGTCATCATCCGCACAAGCTTCCCCGGGCAGGCACCGCAGATTGTCGAGAACCAGGTGACCTACCCGCTGGCCACCACCATGCTCTCGGTGCCGGGGGCGAAGACAGTGCGCGGCTACTCGTTCTTCGGCGACTCCTTCGTTTATGTGCTGTTCGAGGACGATACCGACCTCTACTGGGCACGCTCGCGGGTGCTGGAGTACCTCAACCAGGCGCAGGAACGCCTGCCCGAGGGTGTTACCACCACCCTTGGGCCGGATGCCACCGGCGTGGGCTGGATCTACCAGTACGCCTTGGTCGACCGCAGCGGCCAGCATGATCTTGCCCAGCTGCGGGCACTGCAGGACTGGTTCCTTAAGTACGAACTCAAGGGCCTGCCCAACGTAGCCGAAGTGGCCACCCTCGGCGGCATGGTCAAGCAATACCAAGTGCTGCTCGATCCCCAGAAGCTGGTGGCTTATGGGGTAACTCAGCAGGAGGTCGAAGCGGCGCTGAAGAGCGCCAATCAGGAAACCGGCGGCGCCATCCTGGAGCTGGCAGAGCGCGAGTACATGGTCCGGGCTTCAGGCTATCTAGAGAGCCTGGCGGATTTCCGCAATGTGCCGCTGCGGGCTTCGGCCAGCGGAGTTCCGGTGCTGCTGGGTCAGGTGGCCACCATTCAGTTGGGGCCAGAGATGCGTCGTGGCATTGCCGAGCTGGATGGCCAGGGTGAAGTTGTAGGTGGCGTGGTCATCTTGCGCTCCGGAAAGAATGCCCGCGATACCATCGCCGCGGTGAAGACCAAGCTGGACAGCCTGAAGGGCAGCTTGCCGGCCGGCGTCGAGGTGGTCACCACCTATGACCGTTCGCAATTGATCGACCGCGCCATCGATAACCTCAGCTACAAGCTGCTGGAAGAGTTCGCGGTGGTTGCCCTGGTTTGCCTGATCTTCCTCTGGCACCTGCGCTCGTCGCTGGTCGCGATCATCACCCTGCCCCTGGGCATCCTGATGGCCTTCATCGTCATGCGCTACCAGGGCGTCAATGCCAACATCATGTCGCTCGGCGGGATCGCAATCGCCATCGGCGCCATGGTCGATGCCGCCGTGGTGATGATCGAGAACGCGCACAAGCACATCGAGGCCTGGAAGGCTCGACACCCCGGTGAACCGCTTCAGGGCGAGGCGCACTGGCGGGTGATCGGCGAAGCTGCGGCCGAGGTCGGGCCGGCGCTGTTCTTCAGCCTTTTGATCATCACCCTGTCTTTCCTCCCGGTCTTCACCCTGGAGGCCCAGGAGGGTCGCTTGTTTGGCCCGCTGGCATTCACCAAGACCTATGCCATGGCTGCCGCTGCTGGCCTCTCGATCACCTTGGTACCGGTGCTGATGGGCTATTGGATTCGTGGGCATATCCCCAGCGAACAACAGAACCCCTTGAATCGTTGGCTGATCGGTGCATACCGGCCGGTGCTGGAGTGGGTGCTGGCTTGGCCTAAGGTGACCCTAGCGCTGGCCTTGCTAGTGTTTTTGTCCAGTCTCTGGCCCCTCAGCAGACTCGGAGGAGAGTTTCTACCGCCGATGGACGAGGGCGACCTGTTGTACATGCCATCAGCCCTGCCCGGCTTGCCGGCCAGCAAGGCCACCCAGCTGCTGCAGCAAACCAACCGGATGATCCTCACGGTGCCCGAAGTGGCACGGGTATTCGGCAAGGCCGGGCGAGCAGAGACCGCCACCGATCCAGCACCGCTGGAAATGTTCGAGACCACGGTGCAGTTCAAACCACGCGATCAATGGCGCGCGGGGATGACACCCGAAAAGCTGATCGAGGAACTGGATCGCGCGGTAAAAGTTCCGGGGCTGTCCAATATCTGGGTGCCGCCCATCCGCAACCGCATCGACATGCTGGCGACGGGGATCAAGAGCCCCATTGGGGTGAAAGTGTCCGGAACCTCCTTGGTCGACATCGAGCGCATAACGCGCGATATCGAGGCCGTGGCCAAAGAGGTGCCTGGGGTGAGTTCGGCCTTGGCAGAACGCCTTACTGGCGGCCGTTACGTGGACATCCAGATCGATCGACTGGCCGCGGCGCGCTATGGCCTGAGCATCGCCGATGTGCAGGCGGTGGTATCGGGCGCCATCGGCGGCAGCAATATTGGTGAGACGGTTGAAGGACTGGCCCGCTTCCCGATCAACCTGCGCTATCCCAAGGAGTGGCGAGACAGTCCGCAGGCACTACGGCGTATGCCGATCCTCACGCAAGCCGGCCAGCAGATCACCTTGGGCACCGTCGCCCAGGTTAGTCTGACCGAAGGGCCGCCAATGCTGCGCAGCGAGAACGGGCGTCTGTCCGGTTGGGTCTATGTCGATGTCCGTGGGCGCGACCTGGCATCGACCGTGCGCGAGTTGCAGCAACGCGTAGCTGAGCAGGTACAACTCGATGCTGGCATGACCGTCTCCTACTCCGGTCAGTTCGAGTTCCTGGAGCGCGCCAATGCACGGCTGGCCTGGGTGGTACCGGCGACCTTGTTGATCATCTTCGTGCTGCTTTACCTGACCTTCAGCCGCTTCGGTGAGGCCCTACTGATCATGGCAACCCTGCCCTTCGCCCTATCGGGCGGCATCTGGCTGCTCTACTGGTTCGGCTTCAACCTGTCGGTTGCCACTGGGGTCGGCTTTATCGCCTTGGCCGGCGTCTCGGCGGAATTTGGGGTGATCATGCTGCTGTACCTGAAGAATGCCTGGCATGCACGTATGGATGCCGGGCGCAGCGGTGACCCGGCACTACTGGAGGCAATTCGTGAAGGCGCAGTGCTGCGCGTGCGGCCCAAGGTGATGACGGTGGCCGTGATCATCGCCGGCCTGTTGCCAATCCTCTGGGGCGGAGGTGCCGGATCTGAGGTGATGAAGCGCATCGCCGCGCCCATGGTCGGCGGCATGATTACCGCGCCGCTGATGTCCATGTTGGTTTTGCCGGCCGCGTACTGGCTGATGCGAAGGCAGCGTACACAGAAGGTTCGCGCACCGCAGGAGCTATAGCTTTACAAACCCGGGCAAGCCACGCGCCAAGCTGACTCGCCCGGGTAACGCGGCAGGAAGCATTACGGCGATGTAACTTTGACTTCATTTTTATGACAGGTTGAGCGGATATATTTTAATCACCACCTTGAAGGAGTGATTAAACATGAAAAGCCTCAAAGTTATTGCAGCCCTTGCCGCTATGGTTGTTTCCTCTGCCACTCTGGCAGAAGGCGGCGCTGATCGTGTTTATGGTCGGATGATTCAGGCCAATGAGCAGGCCATGCAAGAGTATGCTGCCGCTAACGGAAAGAATCCGCCTGAAGTTATTCATTACCGCTACGGCATGAAACTCGATATCGCCAGGGTCGTGGCCACTACCCCGACGGACTCTAGCTGCGGTGTGATGCCGGCCCAGATGACCTACGAGGACTCCAATGGCGATCTGAATATTCTTGAATACCGGGCAGCCGGGACAGGTTGCCGTAATCAAAACTAGATAAATGACATCGCGCTGACTGAAATGTAATTTCCAAGTCACCCTGACGTTATTTGGCATGTGGAAATATGACCAAGGCGTGCCTGGCTATGCCCGGCGCACTTGGCACATATATGCGACCACACAATGACAACTGCCAATAACATCAGGAGCATTTATGAATAACAGAACCCTGTTAGGACTTTCTCTGCTCACTCTGAGCGTCAGTACCGGGCAAGCTGCAATGGCCGCCGGCGAGAAAGGCGAGGGATTTATCGAAGGCAGCAGCCTGACCATTCTCAATCGAAATCTCTACTTCAACCGCGATTTCCGTAAAGGCCAGTCCAGCAGCTCGGGTAATGGCTATTCGGAAGAGTGGGCGCATGGCGTGATAGGCAGATTCGAGTCTGGTTTCACCGAGGGCACCATAGGCTTTGGTGTCGATGCCTTTGCCATGCTAGGGCTCAAGCTTGACACCGGCGACGGCCGTTCTGGAGCAGGCGGCTCAGTCGACGTGATGCCTTACAACAGCCTCGGGCAGGCTGAGGACAACTACTCAAAACTGGGGGGCGCGGTGAAAACTCGGTTCATGGATACCGAGATCAAGGTAGGCGACGTCTTTCCCGTCAGCCCGGTCGTCCAATACGGTGATGCACGGCTTTTACCGGAGAGTTTCCGAGGTGTCACCGTGGTCAACAGCAGCGTGGAAGGACTGTCGCTTCAGGGCGGTCGCCTCCACTCGATGAGCCAACCCAATACCAGCAGCATGCGCGACGGCTTCGCTACCTTCTACGCGGGCGAAGTGGACTCGCCATGGATCGCCTATTTCGGTGGTGATTACACGCTTAATGACAACGTCGGCTTTAGTCTCTACACCAGCCGCCTCAAGGATGCCTGGAATCAATATTACGCGGGCACCACGCTGAGCTACCCGCTTGCGGACGATGTCGCCTTGATCGGCGGGCTGAACTACTACAAGGCGGTCGATGAAGGGAGGCAGCTCCTCGGGAGCTTCGATAACAACATCTGGAGCGGCAAGGTCGGCATCCAATTCGGCGCTCATACAGTGCTGGTGGGTCTCCAGCGCAACAATGGCGATGATGACTTCGACTACTTGCGCCAATCGGACTCCATCTACCTCGACAACTCCATCCAGTACAGCGACTTCAACTCGCCGAAGGAGAAGTCATGGCAAGTGCGCTATGACCTGGATATGGAGCCTTTCGGTGTGCCTGGATTGAGCTTCATGACTCGATATGCCCAGGGCTGGGATGCCGACTACAGCAACGCCAACGAAGTCTATATGCGCCGTGATGACAACGGCGATCCGTTGACCAACCAGAAGCGCTGGGAGCGGGACATCGAGGCCAAGTACGTTGTGCAGTCTGGGTCGTTGAAGGACATGTCCTTTCGCATTCGACAAGCCACGACTCGCGCCACCGACTTCGAGTCGGATTTGGATGAGTTCCGCCTGATTGTCGAGTACCCGCTGGAAGTTCTCTAACCCTGGCAAGCGAGCGGGTTGATTGCCCGCTCGCTCCTTGGTCCTGCTGTCCCCTCGTAGTGCTCCTTTGGTTTGGAGACAGCCCTTGGCGCCCTAGGGCGCCTTTTTTACTTAGGTTAAAGGACGTATGAAAATGAGTCGGCCACTACACACAAGCGGCCGTGCTGGCAGGCAGTACTACTGGGCGGGATATTCTGCAACGACCTGATCAGAACCCGTCTTGGTCAAGCCAATGACCTGGTAGGCATGCTGTACGCCATCGACTTCCATGCCGGGGGAGCCCGCCGGCATCCCGGGAACAGCGATGCCCAGCAGATCATCGCGCTTGGTGAGTTCGATGACCTGAGCCGCCGGCACATGACCTTCGACGAACTTGCCGTCAATCACCGCGGTGTGACAAGACGCCAACCGCGGCGCAACGCCCAGACTTTGCTTCACTGCCGTCATGTTGCTTTCGACATGGTCGACGACTTTGAAGCCATTCGCTTCGAGGTGTGAGATCCACTTCTTGCAACATCCGCAATTAGCATCACGATGGACATCAATCGTCAGGGCATCAGCGGCTTGAACTGCAGATGTGACGGAGAGAGCGGCCAGCAAGGCCAGATATTTAGCTTTCATGCACGTGCTCTTTGCCATCGGCGTGGGTATGGGTCTTGGGCGAGGCATTCGGAGTTTGCTCGGAATGATGGTCTCCGCCGCTTGGGGCGGCCTCATCCCCGGCATGGTGGTCATCGCTACTCATGTCCGAATGGTGACCTGCCTCAGGTGCGGAGCCACCCTCGCTATCAGTAGCCGCGGCATCGTGATGGCCAGGCTCTCCGGCATCACCTGTTCCATGATGGTCTTCGCCACCGCCGCTATTGCCATGATGGCCAGGCTTGTTGTCGCCGTGCTGACCTTCATGATTGTGCATTTGCGTTTCCCCACCACCATGCTGATGGCCGCCACTGGATGCGACGAGTGCTTGGTATTGCTTGGCATCCATCGCCGGCAATTGGTCAAGGAAGGCAACCATGCCCCAGATGTACTCATCGCCCATGCTCTTGCCCCACGCAGGCATACCCGTTGCCTTGATGCCATGCTTGATCACCCAGAACGCTGCTGACGGATTGCCATCGACACCGATTTTGGCGAGGTTGGGAGGCGCAGGATAAAGCGATTGGCTTAGCTCGGTCTCCGCCACACCTGGCGCCAAATGACAGCCGATACACATGGAGTTGTAGTTGCCCGCACCGGCGCGAATAAGAGCTTGATCATCCAGGTTGGGAACCTCGATGTTCCGCGAACGGACTTCGATAGAGCGGTCACGGGCCATCGTGAGAAACGCATGCACTGCAGGAAAATGGGGATCGTCGGCCCCCACGTTGACCACGCCAAAGTAGGCACCGGCCAGGACAGCTGTGCTACCGACCACGCCGGCCGCCACCAAAGTTTTAATTGTTCTTTTCATGTCAGGTTCTCAAAACCACATCCGGATACCGGCGACAAAACGCGCCTCGTCTACATCACCGCCCTCGTCGCGCACCATGTCTGCCGTGTTGCCATAGGAGCGGCTCCAAGAAACCCCGATATAGGGGGCAAACTGCCGGACAATCTCGTAACGCAGACGTAAACCGAGCTCGGTATTGGCCAACCCGGACCCCACACCTCGCTCAGGATCGTTCTTGCCGTAGAAGTTCATTTCGGCAGTTGGCTGGAGAATCAGCCGGTTGGTCAGCAGAATGTCGTACTCGCCCTCCAGTCGGGCAGCAGTTTGGCCATTCTCGCCGACGAAGGCCGTGGCTTCGGCCTCAAAGGCGTAAAGCGCCATGCCCTGGATACCGAAGGCGGCCCAAGTCTGCGGCGACTCCGGTTTGAAGTCCTGGCGGACGCCCGCGACGACATCCCACCAAGGGCCGATCGAGCGGCCGTACAGCAGCTGTAATTCAGCGTCCTCGGTAACGCCGTTGGTACGCTCGCCTTCGGAGCGGAACCAGACCCGGTTGATATCACCGCCTACCCAACCCGACGCATCCCAGGCCAGGGTGCTGCCCTCATCTGCGTCTTGGTATTCGAGCTGATCGAGCAGGAAAAAGCTGTTGATGGCGCTGTCATGCACCTTGTGGCCAGGCAGTGGCGGGAAAGCCGCTTGGCGATCAGCATCCGTCAGAACGGGAATCGGCGTACGACTGGTAGTTCTCGGGGCTTCAGCGGAGCCATGGTTCATCTTCGAATGATCCATGCCCTCCATCTGTCCCTGCATGGTGCCGTGTCCCATCTTGCTGTGGTCCATGGCTGGGGCCTTCTCTTGGCTCTGGCTGTGGCCCATCTGGCTATGGTCCATGCTGCCCGATTCGCTCTGCATGGCACCATGATCCATCTTGCTGTGATCCATGCCCTCCATCGGCGCTTTGGCGGAACCGTGGCCCATCTGGCTGTGGTCCATCGACATGGAGCCGTGCCCCATTGCCGAATGATCCATTTCTTCCGCAGCCTGGGTAACGCCGCCGCTGAGTGCACTCAGCGACACGACCAGCGCTATGAGGGACGGGCGTGAAAACCTAGTGGTCATGGTTCGAACCTGCTTCGGCTTCGGTGCCGCCATGCTTATCCATCATCTTCTCGTGCCCCATATCGTCATGGTTCATGCCCTCATGATCCATGGTGCCATGATCCATCTGCTGGCCAGCGGCCTTGCCTTTCGATTGATCTGCAGGCTTGTCACTGATGGCCTCGGGCGCAGCCGACTCGGCAGCATGTTGTTCGTGCTCGCTGTGCCCCTCACCTGCCAATGACGTCGGCGCGTACAAAGCAGCCAAAAAACTGAACATCGCTGCGCTGCCAAACAGGGCATTACGCTTCATAAAAGTACTCATCAGAAATCTCCTTTACTCATCCACACGGACTTCACGGAACATGCCCATTTCCATGTGGAGCAACAGGTGGCAGTGGTAGGCCCAACGCCCCAACGCATCGGCGGTCACCCGATAGCTGCGCTTGGAACCTGGCGGCATGTCGATGGTGTGTTTACGCACCAGGAAATTGCCGTTCGCATCCTCCAGATCACTCCACATGCCATGAAGATGGATCGGGTGAGTCATCATGGTGTCGTTGACCAGCGTGATGCGAACACGCTCGCCGTACTTGAGGCGTAGAGGCTCGGCGTCAGAGAACTTGATTCCATCGAAGGACCAGGAGAATTTCTCCATATGCCCGGTGAGGTGCAGCTCGATGGTGCGACTTGGCTCACGCCCGTCCGGATCAGGGAAGGTGCTGCGCAGGTCAGAGTACGTCAGCACGCGCCGGCCGTTATCACGCAGGCCGATACCTGGGTCGTCCAGCTTGTGCGTCGGCGTCATGGTCTGCATGTCGACCAAAGGATTGTTGGTCTCTGAGGCCGGGTGTGCCTGCATGTTGCCAGCCATGCCAGCCATGCCAGCCATGCCAGCCATGCCAGCCATGCCAGCCATGTTTGAATGATCCATTCCGGCCATCTGGCTGTGATCCATACCAGCCATGCCACCCTGCATGCTGCCATGATCCATTCCCGCCATATTGCCCTGATCCATCCCGGCCATGTTCCCGTGATCCATACCGCCCATGCTGCCGTGATCCATACCCATGTCGCCCATGGCAATCAGCGGACGCGGGTCGGGGCTGGGTACTGGTGCACTCAACCCCTCCTGTACAGCAAGGGTGCCGCGCGCATAGCCAGTGCGATCCATGGATTGTGCAAACACGGTATACGCCTGTTCGCTGTCTGGTTCGACGATCACGTCGTAGGTCTCGGCCACGGCGATACGGAACTCGTCGACGCTGACCGGTTTGACGTGCAGACCATCGGCCGCAACCACAGTCATCTTCAGGCCCGGGATGCGCACATCGAAATAGGTCATCGCCGAGGCGTTGATGAAGCGCAGGCGGATCTTTTCGCCTGGTTTGAATATGCCGGTCCAGTTGCCATCAGGTGCCTGGCCGTTCATCAGGTAGGTGTAGGTGTAGCCACTGACGTCGGCGAGATCAGTCGGGCTCATCTTCATTTCGGCCCACATCTTACGGTCGGCTACGGCGGCGGACCAACCCATCTCGCTTACGTCATCGATGAAGTCACCAACGGTGCGTTTGTGCTGGTTGTAGTAGTCCGACTGTTTCTTGAGCTTGGCCAGTACCCGCGTTGGATTTTCATCCGTCCAGTCGCTCAGCAACACGACGTAATCACGGTCGTAACTGAAGGGCTCGGGCTCCTTGGCATCGATGACCAGCGCACCGTATACGCCGACCTGCTCCTGGAGCCCAGAATGGCTGTGATACCAGTAGGTGCCGTTCTGGTTGACCTTGAACTTGTACTCATACATGCCATCAGGGGCGATGCCATGGAAGCTCAGGCCAGGAACGCCATCCATGTTCGCCGGCAGGATGATGCCGTGCCAATGGATGGAGGTGTCCTCCTTGAGGCGGTTGCGCACGCGCAATGTGACGGTATCGCCTTCGCGCCAACGAAGAATCGGCCCAGGGAGCGAGCCGTTGATGGTCATGGCCGTGCGCGCTGCGCCGGTGATGTTCACCGGGGTTTCACCGATGAATAGGTCGAATTCGTTACCAGTCAGTACGTTGGGCTGGCCGGGGCTGTTCACCGCCCAGACCGGCGTGCGCCACAGGCCAAGTCCGCCGATAATACCGGTGGCTGCCAGGCCTTTGACGAAGGTGCGCCTTGTGGTTTTGCTTTGCATGCCGTTTTGTCCAATCCGTCAAATGAGCCGGTGATGGTGTGCCCGGTCTCGGGTTCATGGCTGCTTCAATGTCGGGGATTTACCCCTCAACTTTCCACGTCGGTGCATTGCACAAGCCTTACCGACGATGAGCAGTATGAAACTGCCATATCCCAACCATCCGGGTGATTACATTTCTGTAAGGTAGATGACTTCAGCAGTTGGTGTGCTCTGCTTGCTCGGTTGGACTGCTGGCTACAGGAGCCTCAACTTTCTGCTGCTGGGCCACCCGGTAGGCCTCCAGAGACGTCTGGCGTGCCTGCTCCATGCGCGCGAAGGTTCGGTCAGCACCACCTTCAGCCATTGCCAAGCTGGAGATGCTCAGAGCAGTAACTACAAGCAGAGCTTTGATCGATTTCATTTTGGGTATTCCTCGTAAGTTAAGTGGTCCCTGCAACTGCAGAGGCCGAGCTTTAGGCTCGATGTCACGTTAACTAAGAGGGCCTGTCAGCAACCTGAGCCGAACATTACAGTTCTGTCAGGTTGCTATTTCTTTCTTGTAGCCCATCCAGAAGGCTCGGTACTGTCTTTCATGCCCTCATAAAGCCTTGCGAATTTCTTGAGAGGGCATGCTCGGCAGCGATGCCTAAGCTACTCAGGGTCATTCGCACCCGCGGATAAGACCACCAACAATTAAGAGAGATTGTCACTATGTCGAATAAATCCAACGTCGCTACCGGTGCCGCTCTGGCTCTCGTGGCCGCCAGCCTGTTTGCTACCCTGCCTGTCCAGGCCGCCCAGGACACCAAAGCAGCTGAAGTGAAGTGCTTCGGCGTCAACGGTTGCAAGGGCCAGAACGACTGCATGACCGCCAAAAATGCCTGCAAAGGCCAGGGAGAATGTAAAGGCCAGGGTTTCAAGCTGATGACTCAGGCCAAGTGCGATGAGGCCGGTGGTAAGACCAGCGAATAATGCCGTTGCGGGGAGTGCCTGCCACTCCCCTGCTGGAGTCTTGAATGAGTAAGCACAAAACACTGGGGTTCGGTCTTGGCCTTCGCAGTGAGTATTACCAGCAGATTCTTGAACAGCGACCTGCGGTCGACTGGTTTGAGATCATTTCCGAGAATTACCTGGTGGGCGGTGGCAAGGCCCTCTACTTTCTCGATGCGATTGGCGAGCAATACCCGTTGGTGATGCACGGAGTATCGCTGTCGATCGGCGGTTCACATAACCTGGACATGGGCTACCTACGACAGCTCAAGCAACTGGCGGACCGGATACAGCCCCAGTGGGTTTCCGACCACTTGTGCTGGAGTCGCGGCAACGCCCATCAACTCCACGACCTGCTGCCGCTGCCATTTACCCAAGAAAGCCTGCTGCATGTCGCCGCGCGGGTGCGTCTAGTGCAGGATGTTCTGGAACGTCCCATTGTGCTGGAGAACGTTTCCTCTTACGTGCAGTGGAAGACGTCCAGCATGAGCGAATCGCAGTTTCTCTCGGAACTGAGTTTCCTGACCGGTTGCGAATTGCTCCTTGACGTGAACAACGTCTACGTCAGCGCACGAAATCAGGATTTTGACCCATGGCAGTTCATCTTGGAATTGCCGCACGAGCGGATTCGTCAAATTCATCTGGCCGGGCATAGCGATTACGGGCAATACCTCATCGACACCCACGACCAGCCCATCGCTGACCCGGTTTGGGCGCTCTACAGCAAGACTTTGAGCTACTTGGGTCCAACGTCGACGTTGATCGAGCGGGATGATCATTTTCCACCGTTCGAGGATCTGTTATCCGAGTTGGAGCATGCCCGAGCTATCGCCAATGGCGTGATATCGAGGGCAACCCTTTGAGCCTGAGCGCCTTACAGACTGCATTTGAAACTTACCTGACAGATGGTGCCCTGCCCTCCAACGAGCTTTTGGAGCAAGTCCGGGGTTGCACTGCGCTGAGTGCCCTCGAAGGCCTGCGGATCTACCATAACGCCTATCGCTCGCGCCTGCTGGCGGTGCTGCGCGAGGATTTCCCGGCGCTGCAGCAATGGCTGGGAGAAGAGTCGTTCGAGCAACTCGCACTGGCCTATTTCACCGCCTGGCCACCACGGCATTTCAGCATTCGCTGGCTTGGTGAGAAGCTGCCCGAGTTTATTGGCAGCTACATTGCGGAACCTCAACTTTCACCGATTCGCGAACTCGCGGAGCTTGAGTGGGCTTTTACACTGGCTTTCGATGCGCAGGACGTCGAAGCGCTTTCACTGCAGGCCATCAGTGAGTTTTCGGCTGAAGACTGGGTTTCATTCAGGGTTTCCCTGACTCCATCTGCCAGATGGCTGCGATTGCAGTACAACACCCTGGCGCTGTGGAAGGCTGCCAAGTCTGGGGATCTGCTTCCCGTTGCCACCCAACCAGCCGGGAATCGAGACTGTCTGGTCTGGCGTCATAACCTCGTATGCCAGTACCGAAGCCTGGAGCCAGAAGAGGCGTCAGCATTGCGGTTTTTCGTCGAGGGTGGATCGTTCGCCGAACTCTGCGAGTCATTGAGCGCAACACATGGAGAGCAAGCCCCCCTGCAGGCCGCAACTTGGTTGAAATTGTGGGTCAACGAAGGTTTGCTAAAGCTCAGGGCAACTATTCACGAATGACCCGGAACCTATAGGCTAGCGACTTCTCTTTGGCCACTCCCGAGCGCGTCTATGACACACCGCATCATTCATTTCAAACAGCAAGCCTTGCTGGACCCAGAGACTTACCAGGCGATGCTGGCCGACGGCGTAGGTCATTGGGAGGCGCTTGTAGGAAAAGTCGTCGGAATAGAAGACGAGAAAAGCCACGAGTTCGCCGCATTGAAAAGCCTGTTCAAGCGAAAGCGCTACTCCTATGACACGCTGGAAATGCGCGAGCCAGGCAATCACTCAAACTGGCTTCGCGGCCGAGATGGGGAAGAAGGTATTACTAACGGGTATACGGATTTAATGGTTGATGGGGCACCTTCACCCCATCAATCTGATACCACCCTCAGATGGTTGATAGATCGACTCCGTAGTTGAGTTCCTCTGCGAAGTCCGGCAGTCCGTAACCGATGGT
>NZ_QJRK01000077.1:0-16827 GCF_003205245.1 Pseudomonas sp. MB-090624
CGTATGCCTATCTCAAGGATGTACTGACGCGGCTGCCGACCCAACGGGCCAGTGAGATCGGACAGTTGCTGCCGCATCAGTGGGTGCCGGCCTGACTTACGCAAGGTGAGTTCGCCGGACGCTTACGGCGTTGCGGCCTTACGGGCACGCCTGAGACGCGCCGGCGTCCCTAGCTCCGCCTATCGAGTATCCACCATCGACGGATTCTCGATGCGCCTCATCGCCAAGTTCCCGGCGCGAAGCGGCCATAACCCGCAAATCTTGGAGCTCCACCAGCCCAACACTGACTACCCTGCAATTCGAGAGGCTGCCAGGCAGTTACTGCACGCTGGCCACCTTGCTCAGTCTCTCCGTGCCACCTACGCGCGGTTGCTTGTCGACGAGTACCAAGACTGCAATGTGGTCCAGCACGCTATCGTTTCAGGTTTAGCCCAGGTGCTTCCGACCTGCGTGCTCGGTGATCCAATGCAAGCCATCTTCGACTTCCGTGGCAACCGACTGGTGCATTGGACGAACGAGGTACTACCCCAATTCCCGGCAGCGGGAGAACTGGGGACGCCGTGGCGCTGGCGACTGGCCGGCGCTGAGAACCTCGGGCAGTGGCTGCTCGCCATACGGCAACAACTTCAAGCTGGCCAGCCGGTGGATCTGCGCACGGCTCCGGCTGAAGTGCGCTGGGTGCAGCTCAACGCCGGGACCGAAGTCCAGCAGCGGCTGGTGGCCGCTAGAACCGAGTCACCCAACGCTCGGGGCAGCGTCCTCATCATCGGGGACTCCATCAACGTGCAAGGTCGCCATCAGCTCACGAGCCAGACACCCGGCGCCATGGCCGTCGAAGCCGTCGACCTAAGGGACCTCGTCAACTTCGCCAGGAACTTTAACCTGCAGGGTGCCAATGCTCTGGCACAACTTGCGGAATTTGCTTCAAGCGTGATGACGGGGGTAGGTGCAGCAAACCTGCGAACGCGTGTGGAGTCTCTGCGCACAGGACGTGCCCGAACGCCACCGACCCCGGCCGAGGCCGAGGCCGTCGCATTCGTCGGGGAGCCAACACCGCAGCGAGCACTCCTTGTGCTCAACGCCCTCGCCGAACAGCCGGGGGCACGGGTGTAGGGGTTATGCCGAGATAAGGCAAAAATTAGGACATTCGTTCTGCAAGATATTGAACTAAAAGGAAATTTATTGAGTTCTTGATTGCTGGTCATCCCCCGCCTGACTAGCCGTCTATGCTGATGTTTTGCCTTACTTGGGGGATGAACTCAATGGCTTCGGTGGAAAGGACAGCCTACCGGCTCTTGCCCAGTCAGTTGCCAGCTAAGGAGCTGCATCGATGCTATTCCCTGTCTGATTCAGAGATCGAATGGGTCAATAACACCGCTAAGAGTCCAGCGCTATCGATTGGGCTGGCAATCCAACTAAAGGTGTTTCAGCAGCTACACTATTTTGTTCCGTTCGAGGAGCTTCCTCAGGAGCTCATCAGTCATGTCCGACAATGCCTTCGCTACGGCGCACGAATAGCTCCGCGCTACAGCAACCCCCGCACCCTTTACCGACACCAAGCGGCGGTTCGGCAGTACCTGCAGGTTACACCCTTCTATAGCAGCGACGGGCTAGCGATCACTGAGGAAATCGCACGTGACTGCGCTGTAGTGCTTGAGCAGCGAGTCGATCTCATTAATGCCATGCTTGATGAGCTGATTCAGCGTGGCTATGAGCTTCCGGCTTATTCGACGCTCAACAACATCGCAGAAACCGCTTTGGCGAGTGCTCAGGAAGTTACCTTCAACCTGATCGTGCTCCGAGCGCCAATCGAGGTGATCTACAAGCTAAAGGAGCTGCTCGACACGGATTTCGGGCGTCGGCAGAGTGACTTCAACGCACTCAAGCAGGCACCCAAGAAGCCTTCCCGCAAGCACCTGGAGGTGTTGATCGACCACCTGGCGTGGTTAGAGAGCTTCGGAGATCTGGATGCCATTCTTGAGGGGGTCGTCGATGCTAAGATCCGCCACTTCGCCACCCAAGCCGCCGCGTCGGACGTCGCCGAGCTGAAGGACTGCTCGCTGCCGAAACGCTACACACTGATGCTGGCCTTGATCTATCGGATGCGGGTGCGAACTCGGGATCACCTGGCCGAGATGTTCATCCGACGGATTTCGACGATCCACAAACGCGCCAAGGAGGAGTTGGAGCAAATCCAGGCGCGGCAACGCCAGAAGCTGGAGCAACTGGCGGCCACCCTGGATGGCGTGGTGCAGATTCTTGTTCAGGAACCGGATGACCAGGAGGCTGGCAGTCTGATCCGGGAATTCCTCTCTCCCGATGGCAACCTGGATCGGTTGCGCGAGACTTGCGCCGAAGTCCAGGCTACGGGCGGTAACAACTACCTGCCGCTGATCTGGAAGCACTTCAAGTCCCATCGCTCGCTGTTGTTCCGTCTGAGCCACCTTCTTCAACTGGAACCCACGACTCAGGATCGCTCACTTATCCAGGCGCTTCAGCTCATCCAGGACAGCGAAAATCTACACCGCGAGTGGATCGACGAGCATGTCGACTTGTCGTTTGCGTCGGAGCGCTGGGTTAAGGTCGTGCGTCGTCCTGCCAGTGAAGGGCCACCTACCAACCGGCGCTATCTGGAAGTCTGCGTGTTCTCTTACCTGGCCAGTGAGCTGCGCTCGGGTGATATGTGCGTGCTGGGGTCGGAATCTTTCGCCGACTACCGTAAGCAGTTGCTGCCCTGGGAAGAATGTTTCCATCGTCTACCGGCCTACTGCGAAAAGGTGGGGCTGCCTGGCACGGCGAAGGAGTTTGTCGCCTCCCTCAAGATTCAGCTGGAGGAAACCGCGCAGCATCTGGATGAAAAATTCCCTTCTTGCCGAGGTGACGTATCGATCAATGAAGCCGGCGAACCGGTGCTACGCCGAGTGATAGCGCGGGACATCCCGCCTTCGGCCATCTCGCTACAGACGGCGCTTATGCAGCGCATGCCGGCCAGGCACGTGCTCGACATCATGGCCAACATTGAGCATTGGATTCAGTTCACTCGGCATTTCGGGCCGATGTCCGGCAACGAGCCAAAGCTCAAAGAACCGGCCGAGCGCTACCTGATGACGATCTTCGCCATGGGCTGCAACCTTGGCCCCAACCAGGCCGCACGGCATCTGGCCGGTAATGTCACGCCGCACATGCTGTCCTATACGAATCGCCGCCATCTCTCGCTTGAGAAGTTAGACAAGGCTAACCGCGAGCTGGTGGAACTCTATCTGCAACTTGACCTGCCCAAGCTCTGGGGCGATGGCAAGGCGGTGGCCGCGGACGGTACGCAGTTCGACTTCTATGACGACAATCTGCTGGCCGGCTACCACTTCCGCTATCGCAAGATGGGGGCCGTGGCGTACCGACACGTGGCCAATAACTACATCGCGGTGTTCCAGCACTTCATCCCGCCTGGTATCTGGGAGGCAATCTATGTGATTGAGGGGTTGCTCAAGGTCGACCTCAGCGTCGAACCCGATACGGTGTACTCTGACACCCAGGGCCAGTCGGCCACGGTGTTCGCCTTCACTCATCTGCTGGGCATCAATCTGATGCCGCGTATCCGCAACTGGCGCGACCTGGTGATGTGCCGGCCAGATCGCGGCGTTTCGTATAAACACATCAACCGTCTGTTCACCGACACCGCCGACTGGCACCTGATCGAAACCCACTGGCAGGATCTGATGCAGGTCGCGTTGTCAATCCAGGCCGGCAAGATTTCCTCACCTATGCTGCTGCGCAAACTTGGCTCCTACAGTCGGCGCAACAAGCTCTATCATGCCGCGCAAGCGCTGGGCAGCGTGATCCGGACGATCTTCCTACTCAACTGGATCGGCAGCCGCGAGTTGCGCCAGGAAGTCACCGCCAACACCAATAAGATCGAGTCCTACAACGGCTTCTCTAAGTGGCTGTCCTTTGGCGGTGACGTGATCGCCGAAAACGATCCGGACGAGCAACAGAAACGCCTGCGCTACAACGACATGGTGGCCTCGTCGGTGATCCTGCAGAACACCGTGGACATGATGCGCATCCTGCAGAAGCTCGCCCGTGATGGCTGGCAGTTCACTGACGACGACGTATCGTTTCTCAGCCCCTACCTAACCAGCAATGTCAAACGTTTTGGGGAGTTCAACCTGAAACTCAAACGCCCACCGGAACCCTGGATCAAGGATTCCATTTTCCAGCAGGCTGCGGGATCAATGCGTGCGAAACAGATGTCTGACAGCAACGTTGAGGTGACGAACTGATGCATATCCCGCCAGCTTCGTTCCGCGTGACACCTTATGGGGACGTCGATACCAAGGTACTCGACTCTCTGCGTGCAAGCTACGACACCGCTCAGTTGCTCAACTTGGTCGACCGGCTGGATGCCTGCCTTGCTGAAATCGGAGGGGTCGGCAGCATTCGAGAAGACTTCCTACGCCTGCATGGCATGGCCATGACGGTACTGGAAGGTTTCCCCCTCACTGTGGCTACCAGTGATGTCGACAGTATTTGGGCGCAGGCGATGGCCCTTCAAGAGGATATTTCTGCTTTATGTTCATGCTTGCAGGCGGGTTCTAAACACGTTGCTCCTTTGGCAGCGCTTGCTCCTGACTATCAGGACTAGACTATTCGTGCAAATGGGCTGCCGGCAGACTGAATACAATGGAGGTGCAGAGTAAAACTGATGCTGCAGGACTGACGAGTAACTCTATAGCATCGCTGTACTGTGGGGTGAATTTGACTCTGGGTAGCCGGTTTTGACGCCCTGTAGGCACGCTGCCATCCTCCCGGGCATCGGCCTAGATAAAACTACTGACGAAGCCTTCGGGCTTACATTAGCCACGAGCGGACTTGCATTAAATCTCAATGGACTCACGCTTTCTAAAAAAAACCAGAGCCACTTTCCAGAGGCAAAGATTAGTCGTCGTGACGGGTACTGACCTCTGGTGTGCAGGGGTGATCAGGCTCGGATGCCGCTCTCTTATCCGCGCGCGATATGAAGCGCTGATAGCATTCAAGGCCACAGAAGTGCACGACGTACTCGGTACCTTCCGGCGTCAGTGCGGCGTCAAGGGAAATTTCCTTGCAACATTCGCAGCAACTGATAGTGGGGGTGTCGTTTGCGTTCATGATGGGGTTTCTCCATCGTCCAAGAAAACCTAGTAACTCTTCCACACCTGCGATCGAACCTGCGCGCAGATCGACCTGCGGCTGGCAGTGCAGCAACAATTCCCAACGCTCCCAAGCCTGCCGCAACTCGGCAGCGGAGACCGCGCCGTGCTCCGAGCGGGTCACGCCCGCTTCCGAAAGGCCCGTAGAGCCGCTCTCAGGAAGAGGACGAAGAGAACCGTCAGCACGAGCGTCGCGAGGCTCCAATGCTCGCTGACGAAGGCCCCGGCCGCAGTCCCCGAGAGCAGTAATGCCAGCACCGGCAGATGGCAGGGGCAAGTGAGCGCGGCGAGCACACCCCACGTGTAGGCGTGCCAGCGGGGCATCTTGATTGATTCGGATTGGTTGGTATTACGCATGGGTGTGACCTTCGATGGCACGATGAGTCAGCCCGGCCAACTCCGTTTTCACTGCGTCTAAAGCTGCCAGCCGGGTCGCGATTTGCCCAAGCAAGCGGTCGATACACCCGATCACATCGGTACTATCGTCTGCATCGAGCGCTCGACAGAGCCGCGCCAATTCGTCGAGCCCGATACCGGACTCAAAGGCGGCACGTACGAAGCACAGCCGCGCCAGGGACCGCTCATCGAAAATGCCGTAACCGCTTTCCGTGCGCCGCGCGGGGTGCAGCAAGCCGCGCAGCATATAATCTCGGACTATATGGACACTGACGCCCGCGTCCTCGGCCAATCTGGATATGGAGTAGGCATTCATCGCCGACACTCCCGACCTTCACCGCAAACTGGGGCGCTCAGATATTTCCTTCCGGCTAGGCGCTCAGGTAGCCAGATGAGCAACGGTGCAGCTCCCAGAGCCAGTAGCAGCCACAACCTGGAGAGATGCTCGCCGTTTTGGTCAAACACATAAGCCAATAGCGCACCAACTGCGAGCAACAGGAAGTGAGGCCCCGTTATGTAGCAGTGAAGGCGGCGACAACGCGTGGCGTTGACCAGGCAGGCGCCGCCCATCACGGCCAGCGCGGCGCCTGCTGCCAGGAACAACGCGGGGCGTCGATTAGACAGAACAATCGCTATCGTCGCCACGACGGCAGGCAGGCCCCAGAAGCTGACCAACTGCCATGTCTTGCGTAGGCTGTCGCACCTACCGAGATCGTCTGCCGTGTTGCTCATGTTTCAACCTCCCTCTCTCATTACCCTGCGCAGCAGGACAATTGTTTGACGTCTTTGTTAAAGGTCTGTGCGGCGAGTTTCAGTCCCTCGACCATCGTCAGGTAGGGGAACAACTGGTCAGCCAATTCCTGCACGGTCATACGGTTGCGGATGGCGAGTACCGCCGTCTGGATCAGTTCTCCTGCTTCCGGGGCCACAGCCTGCACTCCCAGCAGTCGGCCGGAGCCCGCTTCGGCAACCAACTTGATGAAACCCCGCGTGTCGAAGTTGGCCAACGCGCGCGGCACGTTGTCCAGGGTCAAGGTGCGGCTGTCGGTTTCGATCCCGGCGTGCTGCGCTTCGGCTTCGCTGTAGCCGACGGTGGCCACTTGCGGATCGGTGAACACCACGGCCGGCATGACGTCGAGATTGAGCTTGGCCTCGCCGCCGGTCATGTTGATTGCCGCGCGGGTGCCAGCCGCTGCCGCGACGTAGACGAACTGCGGTTGGTCGGTGCAGTCGCCGGCCGCATAGATATCCGCTGCGCTGGTGCGCATGCGCTCGTCGATCTGGATGCCGCCGCGCTCGTCCAGCTGCACGTCGGCCGCTTCCAGGTTCAGGCCCTGGGTATTGGGCGTGCGGCCGGTGGCGACGAGCAGTTGGTCGGCACGTAACTCACCATGGTTGGTGGCCAGTACGAACTCGCCGTTGGCGTGGGACACCTGGCTGGCTTGCGTTTGCTCCAGCACTTCGATGCCCTCCATACGGAAGGCCTCCGTCACCGCCGCGCCGATGGCCGGGTCTTCGTGGAAGAACATCGCACTGCGTGCCAGGATCGTGACCTCGCTACCCAGCCGGGCGAAGGCCTGCGCCAGTTCCACTGCCACTACGGAGGCGCCGATCACGGCGAGCCGCTTAGGGATTGTATCGCTCGCCAGTGCCTGGTCTGAGGTCCAGTACGGCGTGTCTTTCAGTCCTGGAATCGGTGGAACGGCCGCGCTTGCGCCGGTGGCGACCAGGCAGCGGTCGAAGGCTACGATGTGCTCGCCACCCTCGGCCAGTTTCACGCTGAGCGTGTGGCCGTCCTGGAAACGGGCGGTGCCGCGCAGCACGCTGATCGCCGGCGTGCTCTCCAGGATGCTTTCGTACTTGGCGTGGCGCAGTTCGGCGACACGGTCTTGTTGCTGCGCGAGCAGACGTTCGCGTAGGACGGTCGGCGTCATGGCGGAAAGCCCGGCGTCGAACGGGCTCTCGCGGCGCAGATGGGCCACATGCGCGGCACGAATCATGATCTTGGAGGGCACGCAGCCCACGTTGACGCAGGTGCCGCCGATGATGCCGCGCTCGATCAGGGTGACGCGGGCACCGCCTTCCACCGCCTTGAGCGCGGCCGCCATGGCGGCGCCACCACTGCCGATGACCGCGACGTGGAGCTTGTCGCCCTCTTTCCCGGCGTCAGTGCTGCTCAACCAACCCCGTGCCTTATCGAGCAGGCCAGGACGGGCTTGTACCATGGCGTCTTCGAACGCCGCTCGATACCCCAGGGCCTCGACAGCGGCCTGCATCTGCTCACGGCTTGCGCCCTCGTCGACCTTCAGTTCGGCCTTCCCGCTGGCGTAGGAAACATCCGCCCGATGCACGCCCGGAATCTTCTCCAAGGCCTCTTTCACATGCACGACACAGGAGGCGCAGGTCATACCAATGATTTTCAGTTCGGTCATTTCGTTACTCATTAGATCGTCTCTTGTCAGGTTCACTGGTTTGGCGGCGTCGGACAGGCATCCGGCCCACAACGGCGATGAGCGGGCGACACGAGATCCCATATCGACACCCCAAACATGAGGGCCAGGCCGATATAGAGCAGCCAACCGCTCCGCCAGCCATAAGCCCGCATAAAAAATACCGCTGCCAGTACCAGGGTAGGACCGATCAGGCCGAGCGCAGTCCGTCGCCACTGCCGATGATTGAGCCAGCCGAGGGCATTGACGAGCAGAGCCAGTCCAGCAAACAGAGGCAGCAGCGTGGTGATGAACAGGCCTTCCCACTGGCTCAAAAAGCCCAGACCGAACGCGGCCCCCAGACTAGCAAGGGCGGGAAAGCACATGGCGCAGCCTATGGCAGAAATCAGCACGCCGACGGAGCCGGCTTTGTCACCGATCCGCGTGAACAGATTGAGAGGATTTGCCATCGGAAGTCCCTCCTATTGTTTGACGCTGGACGGATAGCCAGCGTCCTCGGTCGCCTTAGTCAGCGCCAGGGCATTGGTCTTGGTATCGTCGAAGGTGACGATGGCCTCGCGGTTCTCGAAACTCACCTCAGCCTTGGTCACGCCATCGACCTTGGTCAACGCCGTCTTCACCGTAATCGGGCAGGCGGCGCAGGTCATGCCCGGCACCGCCAGGGTGACGGTCTGCGTGGCCGCCCAGACGGGTGTGGCGACCAGGCTGGCGAGGGCTAAGGATGCGAGCAGTTTTCTCATGGTGAACTCCTGATCAGTAGAACAAGGGAAGGATGTAGGGGAAGCCGAGCGCGACCAGCACCAAGGCCGCCACCAGCCAGTACAGCAGCTTGTAGGAGGTACGTACCTGAGGGATGGCGCAGACCTCGCCCGGTGCGCAGGCTTGAGCGGGGCGGAAAATGCGCCGGTAGGCGAAGAACAGCGCCACCAGTGCCGCGCCGATGAAGAGCGGGCGGTACGGTTCCAGCACGGTCAGGTTACCGATCCAGGCCCCGCTGAATCCCAGTGCGATCAGAATCAGCGGCCCGAGACAGCAAGCCGAGGCGAGAATCGCCGCAAGCCCCCCGGCGACAAGAGGGGCGCGCCCGTTTGATGGTTCAGACATGCATTTCTCCTTTCGAGCATTTGATCGATGGTTTAAGGTTAGTCCCGTAGTCATGTACGGAATCAAGCGGTATGAAAAACAATTTGGAAAGCCTGACCATTGGCGCTTTCGCCAAGGCGGCCGGGGTCAACGTGGAAACCATCCGGTTCTATCAACGCAAGGCGCTGTTACCCGAACCGGACAAGCCCTACGGCAGCATTCGCCGTTACGGTGAGGCGGATGTCGCCCGGGTGAAATTCGTTAAATCCGCGCAACGGCTGGGCTTTAGCCTCGATGAAGTGGCCGGGCTGTTGAGGCTGGATGACGGTGCTCACTGCGATGAAGCGCGTGTGCTCGCCGAGCAGAAGCTTGGGGATGTGCGTGGCAAGCTCGCGGATCTGCGACGGATCGAGTCAGTTTTGGAGCAACTGGTTCACGACTGTTGTGCGAGCCACGGGACTGTTTCCTGTCCGCTGATCGTTTCGCTGCATGGGGACAACTCGGGCGTTAACCGAGGATTTCCCGTTGCGTAAGGCGCCCCTGTTGGTCGGCTTGCGCTTAGAAAAAAGCGGCGCTCAATGAGCGCCGCTGAATGGCCAAAGGAGCACTTGCAAAGGGCACAGTTTGGTATTGCTATTTGCCCTCGCGCCTCAGCAGAGTGGGCTCACGTTGCATCTGGTCGAGTAGCACAGGCTCTACTTTGCAGGCGGACAGGCGGGCTGCGCTTCGCTACGGCCTGCCGCCGTGGGGCCCAGTTGCTTAATCTCCTTGACGGTTTCCGCCACCAGGGTCGCTTCAGCCCTCTCGCGTGCAGCAATTCGCTCAATCGCTCGGTCGCTCCCGCCCTCGGCCCATACGGTGGATGACAGCAGAGTCGCACCCACTACCAGCAGCAGTCTTAGGTGTTTCATAACGGCGATCTCCTCTCGGGTTTTCGATCCACGATTCAACTCTACCTCCGTAGTTAAGTACGGAATCAAGGAGAGAGGAGATGAAGGTCCTGGATTATGGCGCTGAGAGGAAATGGCAGGGCTCCGCCATGAAGACGGCGATTGCTTCAGGGCCGTCTAGGGCTGCTGCTGGGTCGTAGTCGTAAATTTTTTCGCTCATTCTGACCTCCACTCGCTGGCGAGTTTTTTAGCCGCTTCAATATCACGGCTTTGGCTGCTTTTGTCGCCGCCGCACAACAGCAAAACGAATTCATCACCTCGCTGCTGGAAATAGGGGTTGGGGGAGCAACGGAACAGAAAGTGCACTTAAGCTCAGTCGCTGCCCCGCAAACCCTTGCAACGTCTGGATAGTTTCGAAAAACGACCGTTTTATGAAACCGTTTCCGCTATCGCGAGGAAAGGTCACCAACACCCGAAAATCAGTGCAATAAACCTTTCTCACGAATCAAAGTTCGTTAATTCGCAGTCGCTGACGAGTAAAACGAACTCTAATTCGGCTTACGTTGGTTTTCAGTTCCATTGCTCCCCAACCCCCGATGTCGCCCGGGTGAAATTCGTAAAGTCCGCGCAACGGCTGGGCTTTAGCCTCGAAGAAGTGGCCGGGCTGTTGAGGCTCGATGACGGCGCTCACTGTGATGAAGCGCGCGTGCTCGCCGAGCAGAAGCTTGGGGATGTGCGTGGCAAGCTCGCGGATCTGCGACGGATCGAGTCTGTTTTGGTGCAACTGGTTCACGACTGTTGTGCGAGCCACGGGACCGTTTCCTGTCCGCTAATCGTTTCGCTGCATGGGTAAAACGCTCTGCGTTGGCCAGTGGTTGTGAAGGGAACCAGCGGACAAGGTCTACGGCTGCCGCGGCTGTGAAGCCGCACCGGTCACCGCCGACAAACCGGCTCAACTGATCGAAAAGAGCATGGCCAGTCCTAGCGTCCTGGCGATGCTGTTGATCACCAAATACGTCGATGGTCTGCCGCTGCACCGCTTCAAAAAAATCCTCGGTCGTCACGGCGTCGATATCCCCCGCCAAACCCTGGCGCGCTGGGTGATCCAGTGCGGCGAGCACCTGCAACCGCTGCTGAATCTGTCTACGAAAACAGCCCGGCGTGCCGCGTCGGCACGAAGGCCGTATTGCGGTGCAAACCAGCGATACGCGTTGGTGCTCGGACGGCTTTGAGTTCCGCTGCGAGGACGGAGCCAAATTGAGCGTAACCTTCGCCCTGGACTGCTGTGATCGCGAGGCCATCGGCTAGGTCGCGAGCCCGACCGGGTACAGCGGCGATGATATCCGCGACTTGATGCTGGAAAGCGTGGAGAGGCGCTTCGGTGATCAACTGCCCGCCACGCCGGTGCAATGGCTAAGCGATAACGGCTCGGCGTACACCGCCGACCAGACGTGCCTGTTTGCTCGACAGATCGGCTTGCAGCCGGTGACCCCCCAGTTCGCAGCCCGCAGAGCAACGGCATGGCCGAGAGCTTCGTGAAGACGATCAAGCGTGATTACGTGGCGCACATACCTAAGCCGGATCGAGAAACGGCACTACGTAACTTGGCCAATCCCTGTGATCCTGCGTGGTCGTCTTACTTTGCCCAACGTCGAGCTGCGATAGACGTGGATTGATTGCCCGGTACTAGACCATGGTGCTGACGAAAGACTTGAGCCGGATGAGGCGCGACTCTCATGCCCGGTTCTTTGGGGGCGGTGGCGCAGTAATGCGCTGCTGTTACCCGACGAAAGTGTACTTAAGCCCTACCATCTTATCTCGGCGCCATAAACCAGGACCTTCATCTCCTCCCTCCTTGATTCCGTACTTAACTACGGAGGTAGAGTTGAATCGTGGATCGAAAACCCGAGAGGAGATCGCCGTTATGAAACACCTAAGACTGCTGCTGATAGTGAGTGCGACTCTGCTGTCATCCACCGTATGGGCCGATGGCAGTTCCGATCGCCTGTACGGTAAGATGATCCAGGCCAACGAGCAATCCATGCGCGAATACGCTAGCGCCCAAGGCAAGAACCCGCCAGAAGTCACTCACTACCGCTATGGCATGAAGCTCGACATCGCCAAGGTCATTCACGTCACGTCGACCAATGGCAACTGCGATGTGATGCCTGCGCAAATGACCTACGAGGATTCGAGCGGAAACCTGCATATTCTGGAGTACCGCGTATCAGGAACGGACTGCAGGAGCCAGCACTGAGCATTGTTGACGTGTTGCTGACGGAAAAGTAATTTTCACGTCACCCTGACGTTATTTTGCATGTGGAAGTATGTAAGAAGCGCACCCGGCTATGCCCGGCGCGCTTCGGCATATACACAACCGCACAATGAAAAATCTGCCAAAACATCAAGAGCGTTTATGAACAACAAGGCCCTGTTGGGACTTTCTCAGATCGTCTTGAGCATCAGCGCTGCGCAGGCTGCAATGGCCGCCGAGGAAAAAGGCGAGGGATTCATCGAAGGCAGCAGCCTGAGCATCCTCAATCGAAATTTCTACTTCAACCGTGATTTTCGCAAAGGCCAGTCCAGCAGTACAGGAAATGGCTACTCGGAAGAATGGGCCCACGGAGTCATAGGCCGATTCGAGTCGGGCTCGGCCAGGCCGAGGACAATTACTCCAAGCTCGGCGGCGCCGTAAAGACCCGTTTCCTGGACACTGAAATCAAAGTAGGCGATGTCTTCCCTGTCACGCCTGTCGTGCAGTACGGCGATTCGCGACTGCTTCCGGAAAGCTTCCGCGGCGTCACCGCATACAACACCAGTGTCGAGGGCTTGGTGCTACAGGGCGGACGCCTGCACGCGATGAGCCAACCCAGCTCCAGCAGCATGCGGGATGATTTTGCAACCTTCTACGCAGGCGAAGTCGGCTCTCCGTGGATAGTCGGCGGTGATTACACACCCAACGACAACCTTGGCTTCAGCCTTTACACCAGTTGTCTCAAGGATGCCTGAAACCAATACTATACCGGCACTACCTGGAGCTACCCGCTTGCAGATGATGTCGCCTTGGTCGGTGGTTTGAATTACTACAAGGCCGTCGATGAGGGGAAGCAGCTCCTCGGCAGTTTTGAGAACGATATCTGGAGCGGCAAGGTCGGCCTCCGTGTCGGGGCGCACACCGGCGAGGGACGGAGACGGCCGACGTGAACCAGATCGCTATTGTGCCTTGCTATCGCCCTTCGGGGACTCCATTCCAATGTGTTGGTTCATGTTCTCCATCATTGTATTGCAGTTTTTCATCATCTTGGACATTTCCTGCATGTCCATCATCGGCATATGGTTGCCGTCCATCATGTGCATGTCCTCACCCTTATTTGTCTCGGCACTGCTTTGGGCGGGGGCTTTGGCCTGTTCGGCAAATCCCGTGGCAACAGTTCCAAGGGCTATGAAGGTAGCAAGGACGGTGTAGGTAATGGCGTTACGCATGGCGACTCTCCTCATCTACGACCTTGGTTTCCAGCCAGGCTGTGTATTGAAGAGTTGATTGCTCCACTGTCCTCCTGTTTGGCTCCTTTGGTTTGGAGGATGGTTTCAGGCGCCTGAGGTAGGCGCCTTTTTCGGTCAACAAGTCTTCGGCTTCATCGCTCTGGACTCTGCGAGCTGGCTTGACAGCACCGCGTTGTCTTGCACGAGAAGCTGCTTTTCTGTGGCCAACTGGCTCAATTGGCTTTCAGTTTGGCTTAAGCGTTCCGCCAGCAGGCTTCGCTCCCGTTCATTGACGGCCAGGTAAGTCCGCGTCTCAGCCAAACGCTGCTCACCTTGGCCATGGCGCTGCTCCAGTGCCTGATGCGACTGTTGCAAGTCGGTGAATTGAAGTAAGACGTGTTCATGCGCAATCTGACTCTGCGCGAGCGTCGCTTGCGTCGTGAGCAGGGTGCTCTCTAGACGATCATGGTCCTGCACCAGGCGTTGTTCCTGCGCCTGCAGTTCGCCCAGGCGGGTTTGCTGCGCGAGCAGACGCTGCCGGAGCGCTGCCAATTCGTGTTCCAGGCGCTGCTGGCGTTGCTCAGTGGCCTGGCGCTCGTCGCTGCGTTGTTGCGCGACCGATGCCTGGTAGTGCTCAAACTGCTCCCGCGCTTGTTGCAGTTGCCGGGTCAGTGCGGCCGCCTCGGCGGCGTGGTCAGCCAGACGTTGTTCGAGCCCGGTCTTTTCACTGCCCAGGCTGGCCAGGGCGATCTCCTGACGCTGCAGGGTGTCAGCCAGCCCCTGGCTGCGCGTAGTGGCTACGGCAAGTGCCTGGGCCTGCTGCTCCTGAACGCTGAGTTGCGCGTCGCGCTCGACGAATGCCTGCTGCAACTGTTCCTGCAACGCGTCGGCCTCTGCCTGGTGAGCCGCTACGGCCTGCTGGAGTTGGACGGCCGCCTCCGCCTGAACTTTTTCGTACAGTCCTTTCAGCGCCAGGACCAGCTCCGCGGGCAATCCCAGTTCGGCCTGGGCCAGCGTGCCGGGATGCGCGGCTTTCCAACGCTTTAACAACGGAGCAATCGTGCTTTTGCTGCCCGTCCCACCCAGGGCGACGCGGATGCTGTCAATGGTGGGGTTGTGGCCCGCAGCCACCAGTTGGGTGGCCGCCTGGGCAACATGCAGGTAGAGGACGCCGGAACGGGCCATGAACACCTCGGATTTTTTCGTACCGTATTATGGAAAACGTAATACCTCGATTTAAGTACAGAATAGTTCAGCCGACTGAGACCGTCAGTTGACCCACGATAAGCGCGGTTATCGTGAGTTAAGTCATCGCGATCGAGGGTTGTGTCTATAATCTGCGGTACACATGGCCTAAACAGGCGCTTCGTGATGACAGCCGGCAATAATGACGAAAACCTCCCCACCAGGCGGCACGAAGAGCCGACAGTACTTGCGCGTACCCCCGGTACGCTCACCACCCCCGAACAATTGGCTGAGCAACATCAGCGTTTTCTCGCCGCCGCGACAACCGACAACACCCGGCGCACCTACCGCTCGGCCATTCGCCACTTTCTCGCCTGGGGCGGCGTGCTGCCGTGCGATGAAGCCGCGCTGATTCGTTATCTATTGTCTTTTGCGGAAGTATTGAACCCGCGCACCCTGGCCCTGCGCCTCACGGCGCTGTCGCAATGGCACCGTTATCAGGGTTTTCCTGACCCTACCGCCAGCGCCACCGTGGGCAAAACCTTGCGCGGTATTGAGCGGGTGAACGGGCGGCCTCGACAAAAAGCCAAGGCCCTGGTCCTAGAGGATCTCGAACGCATCGTGGTGCACCTGAACACGCTCGACGGACTGGCGACACTGCGGGACAGTGCACTGCTCCAGGTCGGGTATTTTGGTGCGTTCCGGCGCAGCGAATTGGTCACGCTGGAGATGCAATACCTCGAGTGGGAGCAGGAAGGTCTACGGATCACGCTGCCCCGTTCCAAGACCGATCAGGAGGGCGAGGGACTCGACAAGGCGATCCCATACGGCGACAGCATCTGCTGCCCCGCGACAGCGCTACGCCGGTGGTTGGACGCGGCTCAGATCGTTCAGGGGCCACTGTTCCGGCGCATCAGCCGCTGGGGCGTACTCGGCGAGGTGGCACTGCACGAGGGCAGCGTGAATACCATCCTGACGGCACGTGCCGAAGCCGCAGGGCTGTTGTATGTGCCCGAACTGAGCAGCCACAGTCTGCGTCGGGGACTGGCTACCAGTGCGCATCGGGCTGGGGCGGATTTCCTTGAGATCAAACGACAGGGTGGCTGGCGGCACGATGGCACCGTACACGGCTATATCGAGGAAGCTGGAGCTTTCGAGGAGAATGCGGCTGGCTCGTTATTACGACGCAAACCGTAGCCAAGGTTTGTAAGCAGGGCTGGTTAGAATCCCAAGTGGCCACCCTCTATTCTCGACCGTCCTTCCGCAGCACATGAGCAGTTCCCTTAAAAACAGTTACTTACAGAACGAATGTCCTAATTTTTGGCTTATCTCGGCACGCCCCCGGTGTACCGACCGGAAGTTCTGCACTGCTGCCGGTCCGCTATGCAAGCTGTGGCGGGAGGTACAGCCGACTTTCTGAGTGCAGCCATTCAAGCGCGAGAACGCAATCGACACCTTGCCCGCCCCATCGCAAGACGCTCGGTAGGCAGCACATTACTTCTCAAGGGGCTCGAGGCGGATGTCTCGGTTGTTCTGCATCCTGAACTTATGACCGCTCCGAATCTGTATGTCGCCCTGACGAGGGGCGCAAGGCACGTAGTGGTGTGTTCATCGAACCCCATCCTGATGCCTGTGAACAACGGCTGAGCCTTATTGTTGCGTTTGCGCACTTGACCTTGCCATCGTGTCAAGGTCGATACTGTCTGTGCGGTAACTTGAGCCGCGGACGAAATGAGGTGAGAGAGATGTTCAGCCTGAATGTTTCGGGTATGGGTTGTGGCAGTTGCGTCAGCAAAATCACGAAGGCCATCCAGACGCTGGATCAGGACGCACGCGTAGAGGTGGATCGGGCAGCCGGCAAGGTCACTGTAGAGAGCACAGAAAGTGCCGAATCGATCCGCGAGCTGATCCAGGAGCTTGGTTATGCGGCCCAGGTCAGCGCTTGAGCGCTGGCCTGCCGACCGACTAAATCTCCAGTTCTGAGAGCTCTTTCAGCCCGTGGATACTGGTGACCTCGTTAGTAAGGGTAAGCGGATTAAATGGTTGATCTTACCTTTGCATGAGAGTGAGACAGACCGGCATCTCATCGGATTATCTGGTTGATGCTTCACCTACTGCTGGTGCATGTTTCCTTCGCTAATTCCAGCAAGA
>NZ_QJRK01000078.1:0-16649 GCF_003205245.1 Pseudomonas sp. MB-090624
AATATCGCGCCGTACAAACAAGGCGGCCGCGCGCGCCTGTCACAGGCGTTACTGGCCCGAAACAAACGTAGGAGCGAGCGCAGCTCGCGATGCGCCGCGCGGGCGGCGCTCGATCTCACAGGCGCTGCATATCTTGTGACAAACACCTATCAGCCCTGATGCGATCCCCGTGGGAGCCCGGCTTGCCGGCGATGGGCTGCGAAGCAGCCCAATGGCTGCCACTCAGGCTTGACTGACTGGCATTAGCCCAGGGCCTGTCAGAACAGTACTTTCGCCACGTCGGCAAAGCGTTTGGCAAAATGCACCGTCAAACCTTCGCGCAGGTAGTCTGGCAGTTCCTCGAAGTCGCCGCGGTTAGGCTCTGGCAAGATCAATTCGAAGATCTTCTGCCGCCGTGCCGCGATCACTTTCTCTCGCACCCCGCCAATCGGCAGCACCTGGCCGGTGAGGGTAAGTTCGCCGGTCATGGCCACCCCTTTCTTCGGTGCCTGGTTGCGGGCCAGCGACAGCAGGGCACTGGCCATGGTGATGCCCGCGCTCGGCCCGTCCTTGGGGGTCGCCCCTTCAGGCACATGCAGGTGAATGAAGGCTTCGTTGAAGAAACCGGGGTCACCCCCGAACTGCTTGAGGTTGGAGCTGACGTAGCTGTAGGCGATCTCGGCCGATTCCTTCATCACATCGCCCAGCTTGCCAGTCAGCTTGAAGCCGCGGTTGAGGGTGTGGATGCGGGTTGCCTCGATCGGCAAGGTCGCGCCGCCCATGCTGGTCCAGGCCAGGCCGGTGATCACACCTTTGCCCGCCAGTACTTGCTCGCTGCGGAACACCGGCATGCCGAGTGCGGCCTCCAGGTCCTTGGTGCCGATTTTCAGCTTGGCGTCCGGGTTTTCCAGCAGCTTGACCACCGCCTTGCGCACCAGCTTGCCCAATTGCTTTTCCAGCTGGCGCACCCCGGCCTCTCGGGCGTAGCCCTCGATCACCGTGCGCAGCGCGCTGTCGCTGATGCTCAGGCTGGCCTTGGCCACCCCGGCCTTTTGCAACTGCTTGGGCCACAGGTGACGCTTGGCGATGGCCAGTTTTTCTTCGGTGATATAGCCGGACAGGCGGATCACTTCCATGCGGTCCAGCAGCGGGCCGGGGATCGAGTCCAGGGTGTTGGCGGTACATACGAAGAGCACTTTCGACAGGTCCAGGCGCAGGTCCAGGTAGTGGTCGAGGAAGTCGACGTTCTGTTCCGGGTCGAGGGTTTCCAGCAGCGCCGAGGCCGGGTCGCCCTGGTAGCTCTGGCCCATTTTGTCGATCTCGTCGAGCATGATGACCGGGTTCATCACTTCGACATCCTTCAACGCCTGCACCAGCTTGCCGGGTTGGGCGCCGATGTAGGTGCGGCGGTGGCCCTTGATCTCGGCCTCGTCACGCATGCCGCCGACGCTGAAGCGGTAGAACGGCCGGCCGAGCGACTCGGCAATCGACTTGCCGATACTGGTCTTGCCCACGCCGGGCGGGCCTACCAGCAGCACGATCGAGCCACTGATCTCGCCTTTCCAGGCGCCAACGGCGAGGAACTCGAGGATGCGTTCCTTGATGTCGTCGAGGCCTGCATGGTGCTGGTCGAGTACCTTGCGCGCGTGCTTGAGGTCGAGCTTGTCCTTGCCATGGATGCCCCATGGCAGGGCAGTGGCCCATTCCAGGTAGTTGCGGGTGACGGCGTATTCGGGCGAACCGGTTTCCAGAATGGCCAGTTTGCCCATTTCTTCATCGATGCGTTTGCGCGCCTGCTCGGGCAGGGTCTTGCCTTCCAGGCGCTGCTCGAACTGCTCCAGGTCGGCACTGCGGTCGTCCTTGGTCAGGCCCAGCTCCTGCTGAATGACCTTGAGCTGTTCCTTGAGGAAGAACTCGCGCTGATGCTCGCCAATCTGGCGGTTCACCTCGGCCGAAATCTCGTTTTGCAGGCGGGCGACTTCGACCTCCTTGCGCAACATGGGCAGCACTTTTTCCATGCGCTTGAGCATGGGCACGCAGTCCAGCACTTCCTGCAACTGGCCGCCGGTAGCCGAGGTCAGCGCGGCGGCGAAGTCGGTGAGCGGCGACGGGTCGTTAGGGCTGAAGCGGTTGAGGTAGTTCTTCAGCTCTTCGCTGTAAAGCGGGTTGAGCGGCAGCAGTTCCTTGATCGCGTTGATCAGGGCCATACCGTAGGCCTTGACCTCGTCGGTAGGCTCGGCGGGCTGGCGCGGGTATTCCACTTCGACCAGATAGGGCGGGCGGTGATGCTTGAGCCAGGTACGGATACGCACCCGGGTCAGGCCTTGGGCCACGAACTGCAGCTTGCCGTTTTCACGGCTGGCATGGTGCACCTTGACCAGCGTGCCGTACTGCGGCAATGCCGAGGTATCGAAGTGGCGGTGGTCTTCTGCCGGCGTGTCCATGAAGAACAGGGCCAGGCAGTGGTCAGGGGACTTGGCGACCAGATCAAGGGTTTCCGCCCAGGGCTCTTCGTTGACGATTACAGGCAGTACCTGGGCCGGGAAGAACGGGCGGTTGTGGATCGGAATCACATAGACCTTGTCCGGCAGTTGTTGGCCGGGCAGGGCGAGGGCGTGGCCGGCTTGGGCCTGGGGGGTGGTGTGCTCGACTTCGCTGTGTTCGTCGGGGTGTTCCGGGAAATCCTGCTGGTCGCTCATGGGGCACCTGCGTGAATGACTATGGTGCTTAGATGGGGCGCAGGGGATTGGGTTTCAAGTTTCAAGCTGCAAGCTACAAGCTACAAGCTACAAGCTACAAGCTACAAGCTACAAGCTACAAGCTACAAGCTACAAGCTACAAGCTACAAGCTACAAGCTACAAGCTACAAGCTACAAGCTACAAGAAAAAAGCGGGACCGCATTGGCCCCGCTTTTACTTGCGGCTTGTAGCTTGTGACTTGCAGCTTATTCAGCCAGTTTGTAAGCGATGATGTAATCGCCCATCCGCGTACCCAGCGAGCCATGCCCGCCCGCGGTCACCAGCACATATTGCTTGCCGTCCTTGCCGGTGTAGGTCATCGGGGTGGCTTGGCCACCCGCTGGCAGGCGGGCTTTCCACAGTTCCTTGCCGTTGTTCACGTCGTAGGCGCGCAGGTACTGGTCGAGGGTCCCGCTGAGGAAACCGACGCCGCCTGCGGTCACGATCGAGCCACCCATGCTGGGCACGCCAACCGGCAGGCCGATCGGCACGGGTGTGCTGTCACGGGTGGTGCCGTTCTTGTGCTTCCACACGACTTTGTTGGTGAACAGGTCGATGGCGGCCACGTAGCCCCAGGCCGGGGCCTGGCACGGCACCCCCAGGGGCGACATGAACGGGTGCATGGTCACGGCATACGGGGCACCGGTGTTCGGCTGCACGCCGCTGGTTTCGCTTTCGCGCTTGCTGCCCTCGGCAACCTGTTCACGCGGCACCATCTTCGACACGAATGCCATGTAGTTGGGCGAGGTGAACAGCAACTGGCGCACCGGGTCGACCGATACGCTGCCCCAGTTGAATACGCCTACGTTGCCTGGGTAGACCAGCGAGCCCTGCTCGGACGGTGGGGTGTACTGGCCCTCGTAGCGCAGTTCGCGGAACTGGATGCGGCACAGCATCTGGTCGAACGGGGTGGCGCCCCACATGGCTTGCTCGGTCAGTTCCGGGCCCAGCAGGTTGAGGTCGGAACGGGCCTGGGTCGGCGAAGTGTGGTCGCCTTTCACCGCACCTTGCGGGGTGGGGATTTCACGGATCGGCACGATTGGCGTACCGTCGCGGCGGTCGAGCACATACAGGCTACCCTGCTTGGTCGGCACGATGATCGCCGGTTTCACGCCATCGTCGGTCTTCAGGTGCACCAGGGTCGGCTGGCTGCCGACGTCCATGTCCCACAGGTCGTGGTGGGTGAACTGGTAGTTCCAGCGGGCCTTGCCGGTCGCAAGGTCCAGGGCTACCACACCTGCGCTGTACTTCTCGGCGCCTGGGGTGCGGTCAGCGCCCCACTGGTCTGGGGTCTGGTTACCCAGCGGCAGGTAGATCATGCCGAGGTCTTCGTCGACACTGGCGATCGACCACATGTTGGCCGAGTTGCGGCTGTACATCTTGCCGGGGGCCAACGGCTTGGTGTCTTCCGGGTTGTTGCTGTCCCAGTTCCACACCAGGTGACCGTCGTGCACGTCGTAGGCGCGGATAACGCCAGATGGCTCGTTGGTGGACTCGTTGTCGGTGACATGGCCGCCGATGATCACCAGGTCGCGGGTAATGGCCGCGGGCGAGGTGGAGTAATAGCCGCCGGCGGTGAACGGGCCGATGCCGGTTGTCAGGTCGATCACACCCTGGTTGGCGAAGCCTTCGCAGACCTTGCCGTTGTCGGCGTTGATGGCGATCAGGCGCGCATCTGCGGTGGGCAGATACAGGCGGCGCGGGCAGGCCTGCGCCACGGCTTGGCCGGCGTCGCTGATTTTCGGGGCCGGGCTGCCGTCGCGGCTGACGTAGCGGTTCTCGTCATAATACGAAACCCCGCGGCAGGTCATGTGGGCAAAGCCTTTGAAGGTGCCGGTGGGGCTCTTCACCTGCGGGTCATAGCGCCAGATTTCCGCGCCGGTGTCCGGGTCGAGTGCCAGCAGACGGCTATGCGCGGTGCAGGCATACAGCATGCCGTTGACTTTCAGCGGGGTGTTCTGGTTGGTCAGCTCGACCGGGTCGTTCTCGGTCGGCAGGTCACCGGTGCGGATGCGCCAGGCTTCTTCCAGGCGGTAGGCGTTCTGCGGGGTGATCTGGCGCAGTGGCGAATAGCGGTCGCCATGCTCGGTACGGCCATAAGCCTGCCATTCGCCGTCCGGCATGCTCGGCGCGGCGCTGGCCATCTCGCTGCTGTCGCGGCCCAGTTCGCCAAACACCTCACCCGGGTGGGTGAACTGGCTGCCCAGGGCGCAGGCGCCTGCGGCCACCACGGCCACGCTGAGCACCGCCGTGTTGGCAGTGCTGGCCGGGCCGATCAGCGGGCGGCGTGCCCACGGCAGCAGCAGGACCACGCCGATGGCGAACCAGATGGCCAGGCGCGGCACCAGTTGCCACCAGTCCAGGCCGACTTCGAGCAAGGCCCATACCGTGCTGCCTAGCAGCACCAGGCCGTACAGGCCCAAGGCGATGCGCCGTTGGGCCAGCAGCAGAATGCCCGACAAGGCAAAGCCGATACCGGCAACAAGGTAGTACAGCGAGCCGCCCAGCTGGCTCAACTTGATGCCGCCGGCCAGCAGGGCCAGGCCCATCAGCAACAGCAGCGCGCCAATCAGGCGCGGTAGCCAGCGGCTTCCAGTGTTGGCACCTTCAGTGCTCATTTCAGGTTCTCCGTCACGTCAAAAAAAATTCAGAAACTGCTTTGGATCTTCAGGCCACCGACCAGGGCGCCATCGACTTGCGACACGCCGCCGGGGTGGCGGATGTACTGCAGGTTCGGGCGGACCGTGAGCCAGTTGGCCACATGAATGCCGTAGTACAGCTCGGCGCTGTATTCCGTGTCTTGCACAGGCAGGAAGCCGGGGTTGTCGTAATCGTCAAGGCCGGCTGCCTGGTTGGCCAGGCGGGCGTTCTTGCGGTAGCCAGGGTTGACGTGCACGCGGGCGAGGGCGAAGCCGATGTCGTCCTTGGCGCGGGCATCGAAAGGCCCTTTGAATACCAGTCCTGCCTGAACATAGTTGTCGATGACATTGGTTTTCTTGTCGTGCATCGTTGCGTTGGCGAACAGGCTCAGGCCACGCGACTGGTCGGAGGCCAGTGCAGTCACCTGCTGCTGGGCGCCGAGCCACACGCCATGCTTGCTCGAGCTGCTGCGGTAGGCGCCGCCGCTCAAGGCTGCCGGCTGGCCGTTGCTGTCCTTGAGAACATCGTGTGCCTTGGCATTACTGTAGTAGTAGCCGGCGCGATATTCCCCTTTCAGGCCTTTGACGCGCGGGCTCCATACCAGTTCGACTGGCATGACCGCACCTTGGGTGCCGCTGCCACTGAGCTTGAAGCCGTTACCTGACTCGAGGTTGGACGGGTTCTGTTCGAACACGCCAACCTGCGCGTACAACGTGGGGCTGAGGTTGTAGCGCACGCGCAGGGCCCATTGGCTGACCGGCCAGTTGTACCAGATGCCGCCCACCCAGTTGCCCACCTGCGAGCCGCAGAAGGCCAGGTTCTGGAAGTCACAGGGGAAACTGTTGAAGTCCTCGCCTTCGCCGAAACGGCCGAATTTCACGTCCAGTGCGCCGTCGAAGTACTTCTGCTTGATCCACATTTGGGTCAGCCGCCAGGTTTCACCGCGGCCCCACACTTCCTGGGCCGAGGTAAAGCCACCCACGCGTGGGTCATTGATGCGGTCGTTGCTGATGTTGTCGCCGTGGCGCTCGGTGATGGTCAGTTGCACTTCGGTGTCGTGCCAGCCAAGGATCTTGTCCAGGTCCAGGTGGCTGCCAAAGGTGAACTGGTCGCTGTAGCGCGCGGTACGGTCATGGTCGTAGCCACCGTGCAGGTTGCTGCCCATCTCGCCGGTGTAGCCGAGGGTGAAGTCGTAGCCTTGTTCAAGCAAGCGGGTGCGGGTGCCGCCCCAGTCGCCGAGCATCCACGGGGAGTCGTTGGCGAACATTTCGCTGGCGCAGGTGGGGGTCGCCAAGACAGCAAGGGCGACGCCTATGTAACAGGTTTTGGGCAGTTGGAGCATGAGATAGCGCTATCTTCTGATTATTGAAAAAACGGCAAGCGCATCGAAAGGCGAGGCTTTCAATGGATGTGGCGACGTGGGAGTTCAGTGAAGCGTTTCAGCTTGCGGCGGGGAGGATATAGGGGAAGGCGTCAGAAAAAAAGACAAATTGTCGCAGGTCATTATTGTTCAATTGGTAATAATGCCCTTACGGGTCTGCTCTGCGCAGTACCTGCGCCTACCCAGGTATGGCGCAGTACGTGTAGGAAATGGCTTGCCGGCGATTGGGGCGCAAAGCGCCCCCACCATTTCAGAAGGTGGTACGCAGGCCCACTTCCACACTGCGGCCCGGTGCTGGCGCGATATCGCGCAGAATAGAGCTGGCATAGCGCACGGTCTGGTCGGTCAGGTTCTCACCGCGCACGAACGCCAGCCACTGGCTCTGGCCAATATCGAAGCGGTAGCCAACGCTGGCCCCCAGCGTGGTATAGCCATCGGTGCTGCTTTCGTTGGCCGGCTTGCGGTGCTGAGAGGCGGCGTGCTGCACGTCCACCCGGGCCTGCCAGCGGTCCAGCTCCCAGACCAGGCCACTGTTCAGGCGTAGCGGAGCAATACGGGGCAGCGGTTCGCTGCTGTCAAGGTTCTTGGCCCGGGTGTAGTCACCCGACAATTCCAGGGCAAAGCTGCCATAACGGTTCTCGACCAGCTGCCAGCGGTCCTGGGCCTCGACGCCGTAGAAGCGTGCCCGCACACCTTGGTACTGGTACTCCGGGAAACCGTCGTCGTGATCATGGTCAGCTTCGTCGTGGTCGTGATCATGCCCGCCTTCGCGCAGGTTGCCGGTGCCGATAAGGCCGATGTAATTGCGGAAGTGGCTGTAGAACAGCCCGACGCTGCCCTTGTGCGTACCGTTGTCGAAGCGTAACGCCAGGTCGGCGGAAATGGCCTTTTCCTTGTTCAGGCTGGCATCACCGACTTCATAGGCACCGGTGGCAACGTGGGCGCCATTGGCATACAGCTCGTAGAAGGTCGGGGCGCGTTCGGTATAGCCAAGGTTGGCCGCCAGCGACCAGACCGGGTCGAGCTGGTACACCGCGCCCGATGACAGGCTGAACGCATTGAAGCTGCTGGCGCTGTTGGCGTCGACGAAGTTCTCGTTGCCTTTGGCATCCGGGTCCACGCGGGTGTGTTCCATGCGGGCGCCCAGGCTCAGGTTCAGGCGCTCGGTCGCTTGCCACTGTTCGAGCATGAACAACGCCAGGCTGTCGGTATCGGTGTGCGGTACGAAGGCCTCTTCGCCCAGGGCAGAGAATTCGTTGCGGCTGACTTGCGCACCGATCACGCCCTCCACAGGCCCGAGCGGCTGGTGGCGGGCTTCGATACGCGCTTCGTAGCCTTTGTTCTTGAACGTGGTGTGAACCTCGCCTTCCTCTATTTCGCTGTGTTCGTAGTCGGTGTAGCCGGCATCGACCTTGACTGAGCTGAACGGGCCGTCGAGGTCGCGCAGTTCGGAGGCGAAGGCGTAGTGGTCCTGTTTCATGTCCAGGCGCACGCCGGATTCGGCCACCGAGCCGTAGTTGCTGTCGTAGCGGCTGTACGACAGGCCGGCGTAACCGTGGTCCCAGTGGTAGGCACCGCCGATGGCGCCGCCATCCTGGCGGCCATCGCTGTTTTCCAGGCGGTGCTTGCTGCCGGGCTCTTCGGCATCGCGCACTTTCGCGCTACGGGCGTAGCCAGGGATGCGCAGGTCATTGAACTGACGGCTGTTGGCATCCAGGTGCAGGGCGAACGTGCCATCGCCGGCCTCTAGCTTGCCGGCGCTGCTGCGGGTGGTGTCGGCGCCACCGTAACGCAGTTCACCGGCGCCGTGAATGCCCTCGATGGGGGCGTCGGGGATGCGGTTGTCGAAGGTGTTGACCACGCCGCCAATGGCGTTGCCGCCGTACAGCAGTGCGGCCGGGCCGCGCACGATTTCGATACGATCGACGGTCACCGGGTCCAGCGGCACGGCATGGTCGTAGGACAGCGAGGAGGCATCCAGGGCGCCTACGCCGTTGCGCAGGATGCGAATGCGGTCGCCATCCAGGCCACGAATGACCGGGCGGCTGGCGCCAGGGCCGAACCAGGTCGAGGCGACACCGGGCTGTTTGTTCAGGGTTTCACCGAGGCTGCCGTGCTGCTGTTGCAGCAGGTTGTCGCCTTCGAGCACGGTGCTGGGCGCGGCCAGTTGGCGGTTGCCCAGCGGGTTGGCCGTGATGACCTGGGGTTCAAGTTCCACAGCCTGGCTGGGCGAAGCGGCCAGCCAGAGCGCGACGGCAAGGGGGGAGAGGCGAAGCGGTGCAGACAACATGAGAGTGAGACGTTCCTTGGCAGATGCTCATATAGTGTTACAACATAACATAACTATTTCAGCACAGAGGTTTCGTCCCTGGCCAGCGTTTTTCTGCGGCCTCGCCGGATCCCACCCGCCACTACACTCGTGTAAGGTGCGCATCTTTCCCACGGAGTACAGCATGAGCACGGCCCAACACAACGCGCTGCACGGCAAGACCCTCGAACAGATCCTTACCGAGCTGGTGGCGCATTACCAATGGCAGGGCTTGGCCGAACGCATTGACGTGCGTTGCTTCAAGAGCAACCCGACGATCAAGTCGAGCCTGACCTTCTTGCGTAAAACCCCTTGGGCGCGGGAAAAGGTCGAGCAGTTGTACGTGAAGCTGCAGCGTCAGGCCTAACGTGCTGCGGCGACCTTGGCTGACCGGCATGGCGGTGCTGGGCTGGTTCGGCCTGACCGTGCAGGTATACCTGGTACTGCTGGCGCGTTGGCAGGAGCAGGCCAGCCTGATCGGCGGCCTGATCAACGTGTTTGGCTATTTCACGGTGTTGACCAACACCTTGGTGGCCACGGTGCTCAGTTATGCGGCGTTTGGCCGCGAAGGCCGGGCCAGGCATTTTTTTCTGTCGCCGTCGGTGAGTTCCGCGGTGGCCGCGAGCATTGTGCTGGTAGCGCTGGCCTACAGCGTGTTGCTGCGCCACTTGTGGCAGCCAGAGGGCTGGCAATGGCTGGCCGACGAGTTGCTGCACGACGTGATGCCGGCGCTGTATGCCTTGTACTGGTGGTGTGAGGTGCCCAAGGGCCATTTGCGTCTGCGGCATTTGGCGCTGTGGGCACTCTACCCGGCCGTATACTTTGGCTACGCCTTATGGCGGGGTAGCGAGATTGGCCTGTATGCCTACCCGTTCATTGATGTGGCGAGGCTGGGGTACGGGCAAGTGCTGCTCAATGCCCTGGGCGTGCTGGCGGGGTTCTGGGGGATCGGGCTGGTGTTGCTGGGGCTGGATCGTTGGCGTGGGGCGCAAAAGTTTGCTTAGCCTGTGCCGGCCTCTTCGCGGGCAAGCCCGCTCCTACACGAATACCACAGTCTTCAAGGCTGGTGATGTACCTGTAGGAGCGGGCTTGCCCGCGAAGAGGCCGTAACAGGCTGAAGCCGATTATTCGTCGTCCCCAGCCCCGTCGGCCCGCCAGTAAGCCGCGGCTTTCAAAGCATCCTCGGGCACGCCTTTTTCCAGCAGCAGCGCCTTGGCCTGGCGGGTCAGGGTTTTTTCCAGCGCTACCCAGGCGTACAACCGGCCTTGCGGCAAGTTCAGGTTCTGCACCAATGCCAGCAGGTCTTCCTCGTGGCGGCGTACCCAGATCACCTCGACCTGCGCCTTGCTCGGCAGCGGCTGGCGCTCCTGCTCATCCTCGATCTGGATCACCGCCAGCACCTGGCGGCCAGCGGGCAGCTCCTCGAGCCGCCTGCCGATTGCCGGGATGGCCGTTTCATCGCCGATCAGCAAGTAGCTGTCGAACACATCCGGCACCACCAGTGAGGCGCGTGGCCCGGCGATATTCAGGGTTTGGCCGACCGCGGCCTGCGCCGCCCACGTGGAAGCAGGGCCGTCGCCATGCAGGACGAAGTCGATGTCCAACTCGTTGGCCACCAGGTCTATGCGCCGTGGCGTGTATTCACGCATGGTGGGCCGTACGCCACCGTCCTTGCCCAGCTTGCGGGCCTCGATGGCCTGTTGCTGCTCCGGGGTTTCGCCGAACAGCAGCTTGATATGGTCGTCGCTGCCCAAGCTGGTGAAGCCTTGCAGTTCAGCCCCGCCCAACGTGATACGGCGCATGCGCGGGGTAAGCTCGGTGACCCGCAGCACCTGCAGGCAGCGCTGGCGAATCTCGTGGTTGACGCGGTGAATGCTGTTAGTCATGGAGCGTCTCCGTAGCAGCGCCGGCCGGCCCGGAAGCGATGGCTTTGGCGGTGTGGTTGAGCAGGTCGCGAACCCTGTCGATTTCTTCAGGTGTCCAGCGGCCGCTGTGCATGTGCAGCGCATGGCGCAGGTTGCCCACCGCTTCGTGAATTTCAGGCGGGCGATCGTGGCCGCGCAAGGCGCGCTTGCTGACTTCGATGCGCATGCGCACGCCGTCCAGCGCCACCGCCTGGTCCGCCAGTGCACCGCGGCCGGCCTCGGTGATGGCATACAGGCGCTTGCTGCCCTGCACCTGGCCGCTGATCAGCTCGGCTTCTTCAAGAAAATTCAGCGTGGGGTAGATCACCCCGGGGCTCGGGCTGTAACTGCCTTCGAACAGGTTCTCGATCTGGCGGATCAGGTCGTAGCCATGGCCGGGCTGGCTTGCGAGCAAGTCGAGCATCAGCAACTTGAGGTCACCGGGGGCAAATACACGGGGGCCGCGTTCGCCGCGCCCGGGGCGCCGTTCGAAGGGGTCATGGGGGGTATGTTCACGCATGGGAATAGGGGCTCCTTCTTTGCGATATATCGTAAGATATTACTCAAGATATATCTAAAGACAAGCCCTCAATTGCTGATGATTCTCATCTAATTGTTCGATTCGTCCGCTTTCGTGGTCGAGTTCGCGGCCACTTCCGGGGGCTTGCACTCGTTCGGATTGCCCGGCTGCAGGTAAGGCATGAGGATCGGTGCCATGCCCTTGAGTACCTGCACCGGCAGCGCCGAGGTGAACTTGAATGCCTCTGCCGAGCGCCCTGGCACGAAGGCGGTCAAGGTGCCGAAGTGGTTCTCACCCAGGAAGAACACGAAGGTGGCGGTGCGGTTGAGCGACCGCGAGCCGATCAGCCGGCCGCCGGCGCCAAAGCTTTCGATGCGGTTGTCACCGGTACCGGTCTTGCCGCCCATTACCAGGGGCGTGCCGTCCTGCAGCTTGAAACTGCCGGAAATGCGCCGCGCGGTGCCGGCATCGACCACCTGCGACATCGCACCTTTGAGGGCGCGTGCCACCTCGACCGGCAGAATTCGCACCCCCCGGTCCGGATCGCTGATCAGTTTGGTTTCGTAGGGGGTGTTGGCGGCAAAATGCAGGGTGTCGATGCGCAGTGTTGGCAGGCGGATGCCATCATTCTGGATGATCCCGACCAACTCCGAGAGGGCGGCAGGGCGGTCGCCCGAGCTGCCGATGGCGGTCGCCAGCGACGGCACCAGGTGGTCGAACGGGTAGCCCACGCGCTTCCAGCGCTGGTGGATGTCGAGGAACGCTTCGATTTCCACCATGGTGCGAATGCGGCTGTCGCGAGCGCCCTGGTGGCGGCTCTTGAACAGCCAGCCGTAGACCTCCTGGCGCTCGAAGCGGCTGGCGTTGACCATCTCGCTCAAGGTCGAACTGGGGTTCTTCAGCAGGTAGCCGAGCAGCCACAGGTCCAAGGGGTGGACCTTGGCAATGTAACCCTGGTCGGGCAGGTCGTACTTGCCCGGGCCATAGGCTTCGTACATCTCGGCCAGGCGGCCATCGCTGAGTTTACCCAGGGCGCTCTTGTCACCCTTGAGGTGAGCGCGGACAAAGGCATTGAACGTTTGCTGGCCCGCTTCGGGGAACAGGTAGCGGTGCACGGCGGCCAACCGTTGCGGGGTCACGCGCATGCTGTCGAGGAAGGTATCCAGGCGCTGTTGCGAGGTCTTGCGCTGGTATTTCTTCCAGAAGCGCATCAGGTAGTTGGTGCCCTCCTTGTCGGCAAAGCGCGCCAGGTACTCCTGGCGACGCGGGTCGGCGTCATCCTTGAGCAGCGGTACGCGGTTGTAGGGCTGCTGGTAGGTCACATAGCGCACCAGGTCGCGCATCAGGCGGATGAAGGGCAAGTTGATCGACTCGCGCAGGGCATCCTTGAGCGTGGGGTTGCGGCTGTTGTCTTCCTTGCGGAAGTTGTTGAACACATGCATGCCGCCGCCGGTGAAAAACGCCTCGCCGGTGCTGGCCGAGTACTTGCGCTCCAGGGCGGCGTCGAGCATGGCATCCAGGCTCTGGTTCTTGCTGTTCTGCGCCAGCCAATCCAGTGACCATTGGGTGATGCGGTCAAGCTCGGCGACGTCGACCTTTTTCAGCTCGGCGACAGGCTTGCCGGCATACTTGTCGTGCAGTTCGGCAATGATCTCCAGGTAGGTCGTCAGTACCCGCAACTTCGCCGTGGAGCCCAGCTCCAGCTTGCTGCCTTCGTTGATGTCGAATGGTTGGTCGGTACTGTCGGTCTGCACCCTGACCCGCGAGCCATCGGCGGTGCGTTCGAACAGGGTGAAGCTGTAGCTCACCTGGTCGGTGGTCTTGGCGGTGAGCAGGCGCTCGCCGATCAGGCCGATCTGCGCAGCGAAAGCCGGGTCGGCAAGGTTTTTCAGGTATTGGCTGACCTGCAATTGCAGGTCGGCCTGCAGGGTGCTGGTAGCCGATACATCGAGGCGGTCGAGGTCGTACAGCGGGCGGTTGAGCATGGCCGCCAGGCGGTTGCGCGCCAGGCTGATACCCTTGTTGGTGACGATGGGCACGATGGTCGGTTGCGCCACCCAGTCGCGGTACACCGCCTTGCTGGCCAGCGCTGCGTCGGCCAGTGGCTGATCGATGACCTTGTTGGCGGCCAGCACGCGGATGTGCGAATCGGTCAGCTCGGCCAGTTCCACCCGGCCTTTGGACAAGTAATGCGAGGGCCGCCGCTGGGCAATCATCAGCGACAGCACCTGGCGCAGGGCCAGGCCACGCGCCGCCATGCTTTGCGGGTCGGTGGCGGTGGACGTCAGCAGCTGGTTGACCTGGTCGAAGTCGGCGCCGTACCACACCCGCAGCCCCTCGGCCATGCCGTGCACCTCGCCGTGGCCAGGCACGGCCGACAGTGGCACGCTATTGAGGTAGTCACGCACGATGCGTTTGCGCGCCTCGGTGGTGTCGGGGCCGCCCTGGTACGCGCGCACGCTGGCCGAAATCATCTGGCGGATCTTCTCGGCCCCCGATACGGTCAGGCCATCTGGGGAGTGGCGATACTTTTCCAGTTGCGTGGCCAGGGTGCTGCCACCCGCCGACTGGCCGGGCAGCGCCAGGTACTTGGCCACCTGGCTGTAGGCGGCCTTGGCGAAGCGCGGCCAGTCCACGGCCGGGTTGTTGCGCGGGTCTTGGGTGTCGAGCAGGTCGCGGTTCTCGATGAACAGCAGGCTATTGACCATCACGGGCGGGATGGCGGCAAAGTCGGGGTACAGGTGCTGCGGGTAGTTGTACTGGTAGAGCGTGTCGCCACGGCAGTCGGTGATCGACAGGCCCGCCTGGATCTTCTCGATATAGGGCACGAACAGCCCATGCTCGACGTAGTTCATCAACGCCGGGGAAAACCTGACCTGTTCGCTGATCAGGTAGTCACGCTTGAGCAGGCGCGGCAGAAATTCACCCAGGGCACTGTAGCCCAGGCGTTTGTCGAACGGCCCGTCACCGGGGTAGACGATGGCGTCGCTGGGGCCGGGCTGCAGCGAGTAGGTGAGGGTGCTGGCGAGCTTGCTGAATTCCCGCGACTGCAACTCGGACGTGCGAAATTCGTCGTAGGCGGCGAAGCCGACAGCCACCATCGCCACCAGCACGATGAGGATGATCAGCCGCCACCATAGCCGACGCTGCCGGGGGGGCTTGCGTTGTGGCGTCTCGGCCGGCGGTGTCTCGGGTGCTTCCGTTCTGCTTGGTTCCGATTGCCACAGTGCGCCCATAGTCTTCAATCCGGCCAGGTATTTTCGTCTTGCTTGCCTGAAGCTTAGACGGTGAGCGGGTAGGCGGAAACATTTGTCGGCGCTGATCAAGGTACCGGGGGCTCCGGAGAACTCGCTGATTATTCATGGATATACAGCGAAAACCCCTTCAGCGGTCTTCCTATACTGCTCGCCCCTTCGCCCTGCCGGGTTGCGCTGACCCGGCACGCAGGCCGGCCCAAGAGGCCAGCTTGGCAAGCCAAGGCCACGCCTATCGGCGTGGCGGGTGCTGCACGAAGGCAAATCCAATAACAAAATGAGGTTGAATCCCTATGCCAGTCGGCAACCACCCTGCCCATGGCCAGCCCACCCAAGGCGGCCCGCTCAAGCGTGAACTGGGCGAACGGCATATCCGTCTGATGGCGCTGGGCGCCTGTATCGGTGTCGGTCTTTTCCTAGGCTCGGCCAAGGCCATCGAAATGGCCGGCCCGGCCATCATGTTGTCCTACATCATCGGTGGCCTGGCCATTCTGGTGATCATGCGCGCCCTTGGTGAAATGGCCGTGCACAACCCTGTCGCCGGCTCGTTCAGCCGCTATGCGCAGGACTACCTTGGCCCGCTGGCGGGCTTTCTCACTGGCTGGAACTACTGGTTCCTGTGGCTGGTGACCTGTGTTGCGGAAATTACCGCGGTAGCCATCTACATGGGGATCTGGTTCCCCGACGTGCCCCGCTGGATCTGGGCCCTGGCGGCGCTGGGCAGCATGGGGGCGGTCAACCTGGTAGCGGTCAAGGCCTTCGGCGAATTCGAGTTCTGGTTCGCCCTGATCAAGATCGTCACCATCATCGCCATGGTGCTGGGCGGCGTCGGCATCATTGCCTTCGGCCTGGGCAATGACGGTGTGGCCGTGGGCATCGCCAACCTGTGGAGCAACGGCGGCTTCATGCCCAATGGCGTGACCGGCGTGCTGATGTCGCTGCAGATGGTGATGTTCGCCTACCTGGGCGTGGAAATGATCGGTTTGACTGCCGGTGAAGCCCGTAACCCGCAAAGAACCATTCCGCAGGCCATCGGCTCGGTGTTCTGGCGCATCCTGCTGTTCTATGTCGGTGCGTTGTTCGTGATTTTGTCGATCTACCCGTGGAACGAAATTGGCAGCCAGGGCAGCCCGTTCGTCATGACCTTCGAGCGCCTGGGCATCAAGACCGCCGCGGGCATCATCAACTTCGTGGTCATCACCGCGGCGCTGTCCTCATGCAATGGCGGCATCTTCAGCACCGGGCGCATGCTCTATAGCCTGGCGCAGAACGGCCAGGCCCCGGCGGCCTTCGCCCGTACCTCGAACAACGGGGTACCGCGCAATGCGCTGCTGCTGTCCATCGGCGCGCTGCTGCTGGGTGTGCTGGCCAACTACCTGGTGCCGGAGAAGGTCTTCGTCTGGGTGACGTCGATTGCCACCTTTGGCGCAATCTGGACCTGGGTGATGATTCTGCTGGCGCAGTTGAAATTCCGTGCCGGCCTTACCCCTGCCGAGCGCCAGGGGCTGAAGTACCGCATGTGGTTGTGGCCGCTGAGCTCTTACCTGGCATTGGCGTTCCTGGTGCTGGTGGTGGGCCTGATGGCGTACTTCGAGGACACCCGGGTGGCGCTGTACATCGGCCCGGCATTCCTGGTGCTGCTGACCGTGCTGTACCACGTGTTCCGGTTGGCACCCAAAAACGTGCAGGGTACGGCCAGTACCGCTTCCTGACCTGAGTTGGCCGGGGCCGCGTCTGCACCGGCCCTATCGCCGGCAAGCCAGCTCCCACAGGGATCGCCTTAGGGCTGACAGGTGGTTGCCACAAGGTATGGCAGCGCCTGTTAGAGCGAGCGCCGCCCGCGCGGCGCAATCGCGAGCTGCGCTCGCTCCTTGTATGTTGTGACTGGCCTGGCGGGAGAAGTTATTCTCGTCAGGCTGAAGAA